>JAIRTG010000184.1 GCA_031255055.1 Prevotellaceae bacterium | reverse complement strand
TCCATCTTTGCCCGCGACCGCTATGCGATTCAAACGGCGTTCGACAAGCTGCGTTATTCGGCAGGCAACTTCTACATCAACGACAAACCGACAGGAGCCGTCATTGCACAGCAACCGTTTGGAGGTTCGCGTGCGTCGGGAACAAACGACAAGGCAGGTGGCCCCTTGAACCTGATTCGGTGGACAAATCCCCGTTGTATCAAAGAAACGTTTGTGCCCCCGACAGACTACAAATACCCGTTTTTAGGGGAAAAATAGACAAATCACCCTCATCTTCACGCGCCGCTGCACATCGCAACGGCGCATTTTTTTTACCCGCCGGTATCCTTGTTGTCATTCTTCCGGGAAGAGAAAGAGAAAGAGAACGATCATTTTTCCTTGAAGCAAGAGATAGAGAACAAGAAAGAGAAAGAGAAAGAGAATTAGGGTGGGGGAAGTCTCCCCCTCGCTTCAGCCCGCGCGAGCGCGGTCTTCCGCTACCCCCTCTGCGGGGCTCTGCCCCGCAACGCCCCGTAAGACAGTGAAGAATGAAGAATGAAGAGTGAAGAATGATGAGTGATGAGTGCGGATTCTCTATGATTAATCGCTAAACACTAAATACTAAATACGATTAAGGTTGAATCACTCATCACTCTTCATTCTTCATTCTTCATTTTTCATTTTTAAGGCATCGTATACCGGTAGGCGGAGGAGGGTCATAGTGCTGATTCGGATGTTTTTTAACAGATAAGGTAGGATTTTCAGCAAACGGACGAGGATTTTTAATAAATGGACGAAGATTTTTAATAAATGAACGAGGATTTTTAATAAATGAATGAGAATTTTTAGCAAATGAACGAAGATTTTTAGCAAATGAACGAGGAAATCCTCTCTTTTTTATAGGAAATCCTCTCTTTTTTGGAGGACATCCTCACTTTTTTATAGGACATCCTCACTTTTTTGTAGGATTTTTAGCAAACGAACGAGGATTTTTAACAAATGAACGAGGATGTCCTCCTAAAAAGAGAGGATGTCCTTACTTTGAACGAGGATTTTTAGCAAATGAACGAGGATTTTTAACAAATGAACGAGGATTTCCTCCTAAAAAGATAGGATGTCCTCCAAAAAAGAGAGGATTTTCTATAAAAAAGAGAGGATTTCCTCGTTCGTTTGCTAAAAATCCTCGTTCGTTTGCTAAAAATCCTCATTCATTTGCTAAAAATCCTCGTTCATTTGCTAAAAATCCTCGTTCGTTTGCTAAAAATCCTCGTTCGTTTGCTAAAAATCCTCGTTCATTTGCTAAAAATCCTCGTTCATTTGCTAAAAATCCTCGTTCGTTTGCTAAAAATCCTCGTTCATTTGCTAAAAATCCTCATTCATTTGCTAAAAATATTTATTCAAAATGAGGACGTCCTCGTAAAAAAAGAAGATAACCTCACAAAAAAAGAGGATGTTCTCACTCATTTATTAAAAATCCTCGTTCGTTTGCTAATCGAGACTGCGTCGCTACGCGACTACCTGTAACTTGTCACTCGTAGGGCGAGGGGAGTACGGGGCGTTGCGGGGCAGAGCCCCGCAGAGGGGGTAGCGGAAGACGCCGTAGGCGGCTGAAGCGAGGGGGAGACTTCCCCCACCTAAATCTTCTCTTTCTCTCTCTCTTCCTTTAAGATTGTCTTTCTGTTTCTCTTCTTTGGTTGAAGACCAACGTTCGTGTTTAGTGTTTAAGAATGAATGAGGTGCGTGACGATGTGAGATTTTTGTTTGCGCCGATAATGTTGTACTTTTGTTCGTTCTCAACAAACCCCTATAAACTACTGTACAATGAATGTTTTCACAAAAGTATTTTTCATCACTACAGCATTTTTGCTGCTTTCGTCAAACGGCGTATCGGCGGCCGATGACTATTTTTTCTACATCCGATTCACCGACAAAAATAACTCGCCTTTTTCATTGGAACATCCCGAAGCCTTTCTTTCGAGTCGGGCAATAGCGAGGAGAATGCGGTTGAATATTCCGTATGAAGTCAGCGATTTACCGGTGAATCCGCACTATCTGGCGGCGATTGAAGATAAAGGTCTGCAAATTCATTCGACAACAAAATGGCTCAACGGTGCAACCGTCACAACTTCCGACTCGATGCTCATTGCGTCGCTCGAAGAGTTACCCTTTGTCGACGGGGTGCAGTATACCGGAAAAATCGAACATAGACCGTCGGGACAACAAAAGAAAATGCCGGTGATGTTGCAAAACGTAGCGGACGACGGCGACAGCCCCGAAAAACAATTGTCGCAATTGAAAGGAAATGTGCTCCACCAAGACAACTATCACGGTAACAATATCCACATCGGTGTGCTGGACGCCGGTTTTTATCACATGGACGCAAATCCGGCCTTCGTACATTTGTACGAATCGGGGCGCGTTGCGGGTGTGAAAAACGTGGTGCTACCGGGCGAAAACGTCTATGAAGCGGATACGCACGGCGCTAATGTTATGTCGATAATGGCGGGCGATTTGGACGACAGTTATCAGGGAAGTGCAACGGCGGCTACATATTGGCTGATACAAACCGAATATAGCGATGTCGAACTTTTGATGGAAGTCGACTGCTGGGTTGCGGGTATCGAATATGCCGACAGCGCAGGGGTGGACCTGATCAATTCTTCTTTAGGCTATACGACGTTTGACAACGCTTCCGCAAATTTTACGTACAACGATATGGACGGAAAAACATCAAGGGCGAGTATTGCGGCGGGCATTGCGGCGAAAAAGGGAATACTGGTTGTCAACAGTGTGGGAAATGACGGTAATAAGTCGTGGAAATACGTCGGTGTACCGGCCGATGCCGACGGTATTCTCACCGTAGGCTCGGTCGATGCGGTCGGCGCGGTCAGCGATTTCTCGTCTTTCGGCCCCACTTCCGACGGCAGGGTAAAGCCCGAAATTTGCGCCAGAGGAATGCGAACTTTTTACGTCAATTTTTCGGGCAACGTATCGACAGGTAGCGGGACGTCCTATTCGACGCCGATTGTAACAGGATTGTGCGCGTGTCTTTTGGAAGCCTGTATCGATAAAGGTATCGAGTTGTCGGTACGGGGAATCATCGACCTGATTGTCGAAAGTGCAAGCCTGTACGGAAATCCCGATAGCCGGTTGGGTTATGGTATTCCCGATTTTGAGCAAGTATATCGGCGATTCGTCGGCACAGATATTCCGCCCTTGCGCCGCGATGAGCAAACGCGGGTGTGGACGGAAACCGATAAAATCTATCTGAAAAGAACCGACGACCTGCCGATAAAAAATATCCGCATATATAGTGCGATGGGCGCCCTGGTGTTGCAAAATGACCTGAACGAACTTTATGCTGTCCTGAATACCGGTCGTTTAGGCGCCGGCATTTATACCCTGTTGCTCTCGACCGACTACCATAAAGAAATACACAAAATCGTCCTTCCTTAAAATATGCAAACTGTTTCCCTCTCCGAATTAACGAGCCGTGTGCGAGATGCCATCGCCCTGAATTTTAAAGGGCCGATATGGGTACGCGCGGAAATAAGCGAGCTGCGCGAAAGCGTAAACGGACATTGTTATTTTGATCTCATCGAGAAAAATACCGAAACCGGTCTGTTGCTGGCCAAAAGTAAGGCATCGTGTTGGGCGTCGGTCTACCGGATGTTGAAACCTTACTTTGAAAGCGCCACAGGACAACGTTTTCAGGCAGGGTTGCACGTACTGATAGCTGTTTCCGTCGAATTTCATTCCGTTTACGGATTCAACCTGAGCATTAAGGACATTGATCCCGCGTTCACGGTGGGAGAAATCACCATTAAACGGTTGCAGATAATGAAGCAGCTCGAAAAAGACGGTATCGCAGGGATGAACAAAGAACTGGAATGGGCACATTTGCCGCAGCGGATAGCTATCATCTCGTCGGAAACAGCCGCCGGATACGATGACTTCTGTAATCAGTTGGACAACAATCCGCACAATTACGTCTTCTATACAAAACTATTCCCGGCTGTTATGCAGGGCGAAAAAACAGCTTCTTCCGTCATTGCTGCGCTCGACAGGATTTATCAACATGTCGAGTTATTCGATTTGGTTGTGATCATTCGCGGAGGTGGCGCGGTAGCCGATTTATCGAGCTTCGATTCATACGGACTCGCGCTAAACTGTGCTCAATTCCCGCTACCTATTCTAACCGGTATCGGACATCAGCGCGACCTGACTGTACTCGATATGGTTGCATCCGTCAGCCTGAAAACACCGACGGCTGTGGCCGGATATTTGATCGATTTTCTGAAACGAAAAGAAAATATGTTGGACGGACTCTTTGCAGATATCCGTCATTCTTCCGGATTAAAAATAAAGACGGAAGAACAACAGTTGAATTATATATATCACACAATACGGCAAAGCGTACAGACGTTTTTAATACGTGAGAAATACCGGTTGGAACAAATCAGGCATCAACTACATTCGACTGCCAAACTGCTCATCAGTCGGGAAGAAAATAAATTAAATTTGACGGAAAAGAATATCGAATCGTATTCTCCCCTACTCCTGCTGAAACGCGGCTATTCGATCACAACTGTAAACGGAAAAAGAATCGGTTCGGTGAAAAATATCAAGCACGGAGATAAAATAACAACCTGCCTCATCGACGGCTCTTTCAACAGTACGGTCGAAAATTGATTTTTCGACAGAAAACAAGATCTAATTCAAATTTACACAACTATAAACTTTCTTAAAACAACTGTTATTATGACAAAGATCAGGTTAGCAAACATGGAATTTCATGCGTTTCACGGATGTCTGGAACACGAAAAGGAGATTGGCAACACATTTATTGTTTCGTTGGAAGCGGAAATCGATACCGACTGGGCGAACGATTCGGACGACTTGAACGATACCCTCGACTATCAGTTGATATACAATGTGATTAAAGACGAAATGGAGATTCCCTCCAACTTGCTGGAACACGTGTCTCAACGGATTTTGAACACTCTGATGGAATACTTCCCGGTGATAGAATCTCTAAAAATCGAATTATCAAAATTAAATCCGCCTTTGGGAGGGAAAATCGCCAGCGTGACGATTATCCAGGAAGCGACAAGAGAGTGACGGGGATTAATACGTCACGATGGCATTGTTTGGCTGCAACTCGATGACCTCCAACTGTTGGATATTGCCTCCGTCGATTTCAAAACGGACAAGGGTCTGTACCGCGTGAAAACCGTACTTCCCTGCGGCGCCCGGGTTGATGTGCAATAAATTGAGTGTCTTGTCATATTTCACTTTCAAAATATGGGAATGTCCTGTGATGAATAATCTCGGTGTATCTTTAAAGATAGCCGGTTTCACTCTCGGATCGTATTTTGGCGGATAGCCGCCGATATGCGTTATCCATGTTTTGACTCCTTCGCACACAAATTTATTATGTTCGGGCAGCAGCGTTCGGATGTCATAGCCGTCGATATTTCCCCAGACCGCACGCAGAGGTCTGAAAGCACGCAATTGGTTCAGCACCGTGAGCGAACCGATGTCGCCTGCATGCCAGACCTCGTCACATTTGTCAAAATGCTCGAACACGCGCCGGTCTAACATGCCGTGCGTATCCGACAATAATCCGATTTTTTTCATCTGTTTTCTGTTAATTTGCGAGAACGTAACCATTCTCAAATTTGTGGGGCAAAAGTATCACTTTTTTCTATTTTCCCCGTTCTTCACGGGCGGACTTTTTCGCGACCGGTGATGCCGTACCGTTCATCCCTCTTGATTTTTCCTGACTTTTGAATCGCTGATAAAGTATCGGGTATCGAAAAAATTGCGGAGCTGCAATCGCTCCGACAGCCATTTGGGTATGCGCCATCAACGCAAAATTAGGGGGAGACTTCCCCCACCTAATTCTCTTTCTTTTTCTTAGTGTGTTGTGATGAATGCGGTTCGTCGTGTTTAATCACGAATCACTAAATAGCGGTACATCCGACGAATCTTGACGCCGACAATGAAAAAGGGACGTCCACGAGGAACGTCCCTATAACTCGATGGTGATTCGTGATCCGATTATCCGAAATCGTCGAATGACAGCATTTCGCGCGGAACACCTAAGTTGTAGAGCATCGCTTCGACTGCTTTACTCATCGGGCCTGGACCGCACATGTAGTATTCGATTTCTTCCGGCTCGTCGTGGTCTTTCAGATAGTTGTTCAATATGACCTGATGAACAAAACCGGGCGTGTATTTTACACCGACTTTGTCGGCTTCCGGATCTTGACGGTCGAGCGCCAGATGAAATGAGAAGTTGGAAAATTGCTTTTCCAGTGCCAAAAAGTCGTCCATGTAAAATACTTCGTTCAATGCGCGTGCACCGTACCAGTACGATATTTTACGGTCGGTGATTTTCAGGGTTTTCAGCAGGTGCAGGATGTGCGACCGTAACGGAGCCATACCCGCGCCGCCGCCGATGTATAGCATTTCGCGTTTTGAGTCGAGCGTCGGATGAAATTCGCCGAATGGGCCGGAAACCATCACTTTGTCGCCCGGTTTGAGGCTGAATATGTACGAGGAGGCTATCCCCGGAGGTACGTCCGTGAATCCGCCTTTGGCGCGATCTGTCGGCGGGGTGGCGATCCGCACGTTCAGCATGACGATGTCGCCTTCGGCGGGATAGTTGGCCATTGAATAGGCACGCATGGTTCCTTCGTCGTTCTTGGCGGTTAGATCCCACAGTTTGAATTTGTCCCAGTCGCCCCGAAAACGTTGCTCTATCTCGTAATCGGCGTATTTGATGTTGTAGCTCGGAATATCTATCTGGATATATCCTCCCGAAATGAAGTGCAGATGTTCGCCTACGGGCAATTTTACAATAAATTCTTTGATGAATGTGGCTACGTTTTTGTTGGAAACGACTTCACATTCCCATTTTTTTACGCCGAGAATCGACTCGTCCATCTTGACCGATAAATCGTTTTTTACTTTTACCTGACAGCCCAGACGCCAGTTGTTTTTTATCTCTTTGCGTGAGAAATGTACGGCTTCGGTGGGCAGAATGTCGCCGCCGCCTTCCGGAATCCGACAGCGGCATTGAGCACAGGAACCGCCGCCGCCACATGCGGATGGCAAAAAGATGTTTTGTGCCGCAAGCGTCCCTAGTAGCGTCCCTCCGGCGGGTGTGATAACTTCTTTTTCTCCGTTGATGGTTATCGTGACGTCGCCCGAAGGCATCAAATAGCGCTTGGCGACCAACAGCAGAATGACCAACAGTAGTATTATTGCTAAGAAAACGACCAGACTCGTAATTGTTGTTGACATATTGATTGCTAATATCATAATTCTTTAGTTATATCAAATTTCATGGAGATTATTCCGGAATACCTAATCCTGAGAAACACATAAATGCCATGCCCATAAGCGCTACTGTGATAAAAGCGATGCCTAAGCCGCGCAGGGGGGTCGGCACGTTGGAGTATTC
The DNA here is from genome assembly GCA_031255055.1 of Prevotellaceae bacterium. Classification (GTDB taxonomy): domain Bacteria; phylum Bacteroidota; class Bacteroidia; order Bacteroidales; family Paludibacteraceae; genus JAIRTG01. The sequence goes on along the minus strand of JAIRTG010000184.1, from coordinate 10,855 downwards.
CATCTTTTCACGGATGGCTGCCAGACCGACAATCGCCAGCGCCCAACCGACTCCCGAACCTAAAGCGTAGCCGGTAGCTTCGCCGAGATGGGCAAAGTCGCGCTGCTGCATGAAAAGCGATGCTCCCATGATGGCGCAGTTGACGGCTATCAGCGGTAGAAAAATACCCAAAGAGTTGTAGAGGGCGGGTGTGAACTTTTCAACAATCATTTCGACCAGTTGCGTAATGGCGGCAATCACGGCGATGAAGATGATGAAACTCAGATAGCTTAAATCAACTGTTGCGAATTTTGGCCCAAGCCAGGCTAAAGCTCCTTCTTTCAGAATGTAAGTTTCGAGCAGGTAGTTGACCGGCAGTGTGATGAATAATACAAAAATGACCGCAATGCCCAGTCCAAGCGATGTTTTTACGTTCTTGGATACGGCCAGATATGAACACATCCCCAAGAAATAGGCGAAAATCATGTTGTCGACGAAAATCGACTTTACAAATATATTTAGTGCTTCCATATCAAATTATTTTTCCTGTAATTCTTTGTTTCTTGAACGCTGTATCCATATTATACACGCTACTAGTATCAAGGCCATCGGAGGCAGAATCATCAGCCCGTTGTTGATGTAGCCCCATTCGTACAGTTTTTCGGGGATGATCGGGAAGCCGAATAAGGAACCGGAACCAAATAATTCGCGGAAGAACGCAATGACAACCAGAATCCATGCGTAGCCGAAGCCGTTTCCCAGACCGTCGATGAACGATGCCCATGGTTTGTTGGCCATCGCAAAGGCTTCGAGACGTCCCATCAAAATGCAGTTGGTGATGATCAGGCCGATGTAGACCGATAATTGTACGCTGACGTCGTAGGCAAAGGCTTTCAGTATCTCACTGACCACTGTTACCAACGCGGCAACGACAACTAACTGTACAATGATACGGATGCTATTGGGGATTGTGTTTCTCAAGAGCGAAATAATCACGTTGGAAAAGGCAACAATGATCGTTACCGAAATACCCATGACCAGTGCCGGTTTTAATTCGGCCGTTACGGCCAGCGCCGAGCAGATACCTAATACCTGAACGGTAATCGGATTGTTTTTATTTAAAGGGCCTAAGAAGACTTTTTTTGTTTTTTCAGATAAGAGCTTTCCCATTATTTATTTCCTCCGTTTGTTGGTTGATGTAAAAACTTCTCATATTGTCCGATGCTGTTTTTCAGCATTTTCTCCACACCCTGACTGGTGATGGTGCCTCCGGACAGCGCATCGACATGGTCTTTTCCTTCGGCACGCTTTCCGGCTTTCAGCACGGCGATGGAGACAAATTCGCCTACGCCGTTCAGAATGTGCTTGCCGATAAACTGGTTCTGAAATTCATCGGATGTGATGTTGGCGCCCAATCCGGGTGTTTCGCTGGCGTGTGAATAATATGTTCCGTAAACCGTATTCTTATCGTCATTCAAGGAGATGTATCCCCAAATGGGACCCCAGAGACCGGCTCCCTGTAAACTGAAAATGTATTTGGTTTGTCCGTCTACATTTGCAATAAAAACCGGCAACTGTCTGTTGTTGGGGTCGGCCTGCATTTCTTTTGTCATATCCAGCGCAAAGGCGTCATCTTTTGATTCCGAACGGATATTTCCGTTTATATCCAACACCAGTGCGCCTATAATGTACCGGTCGTAAACCTTGGCGGCGTCCTGTCCTTTTGTGTCGATGTTGAGCGAACTGAGAATTTGTTTCTTTTTGTCCAGTTCCACATTTGCATCCTGCCTGCTTTTCAGCGCTCCGGAAACAAATGCCAACATCAACGCCACTATGATTACCATCACAATGGCGTAAATCAATGTATAACTGTTATTGTTTGTATTCATTTTCTTTCCGATTTAAATCATTTGTTTAACTGGGCGCGTTTCATGCGGCGTTTAATGTTTGCATCAACTACATAGAAGTCGATCAGCGGCGCAAACGCATTCATCAATAATATTGACAGCATCATGCCTTCGGGATAGCCCGGATTCAGCACTCGAATCAGAATGGCTATTATTCCGACAAGGAAGCCATAAATCCATTTGCCGGTTTCGGTACGAGCCGATGTCACGGGGTCGGTCGCCATAAATACCGCTCCGAAGGCAAAGCCTCCGAAAACAAGGTGCATGTACCACGGGAAGTTGGCGACGGCATTGAAGCCCGAAAGATTGAAAATAAATCCCATGAAAGCGCCGCCGGCGAATACGGAAAACATTGTTTTCCAACTTGCCACGCCTGTTATCAGTAGCACAACGGCGCCAAGCAGTATGGCCAATGTGGATGTTTCGCCTATCGAACCCGGAATCAAGCCTAAAAATCCGTCCCAGAATCCGATAGGGTTACCTAAAGTGTCGGTAATTTGCGCCATTGTTCCTTCTGCGGTACCGATTTGACCGAGTGGTGTGGCGCCTGTAAATCCGTTGATTTGTTCGCCTCCGGCGTAGCCGAGCGCTGATTTTGTACGCACCCAAACCGTATCGCCCGACATGGCTGTCGGATATGCAAAGAACAGGAATACGCGCGTGACTATCGCTACATTGAAAATGTTCATCCCTGTTCCGCCAAAGACTTCTTTTGCGAAAATAACGGCGAAAGCTGTCGCGATGGCAATCATCCAAAGCGGCGTGTCAACAGGCACAATCAGTGGTATGAGGAAGCCTGTTACCAGAAATCCTTCCTGTATTTCATGTCCTTTTATCTGCGCAAAGATAAATTCGATACCCAAACCGACTACGTAGGATACAACCATAATCGGCAGTACGGATAAAAGGCCGAACGCAAATGTCTGCCATAAATTGACCGTTTCGCCAATGGCGATAAAATGTTGATGCCCGACATTGTACATTCCGAACAATAATGCGGGCACCAATCCGATAATCACGGCAGTCATCGTGCGTTTAGAGTCAATCGCGTCGTGTATGTGTGCGCCGTATTTTTTTGATGTTGTATTGGGCACGAACAGAAATGATTCAAACCCCTCGAAAACCGAATGAAGCTTCTCAAACTTGCCTCCTTTTTCAAAGTTCGGTTTTATCTTGTCTATATATTTTTTAAGTACATTCATAGATGATTTGCTTTATTCGATTATTCAACTTCGCTTTTCAGATTGTCTAACGCTTTTCGTGTAATTTCCTGAATCGGCAGTTTTGAAGTGCATACAAATTCGCACAAAGCCAAGTCTTCGGGCGCGATTTCGTAAGCGCCCAATGCTTCCATTTTGTCGATATTGCCTGTAATCATGGCCTTAATCAGAAATTCGGGTAAAATGTCCATCGGGAGCACTTTGTCGTATTCGTTGGATACGATTATCGGACGCTCGCCTCCGAGAATACGGGCGTCGTATTTGAAGTTATTTAGGCCTAATTTCCCGAGTATTTTAGTAAGGAACAAGTTGCTTGCGCTGAATTTATCGAAGCGGGGCATTGCCCAGCCGAGTATTTCGTGCGTTTCGCTGCCTTCTTCGATGACGGTTATTTGCGAAGCGCAGGGATGAAGGTATTCGTCTTCGTTTAATTTCATACCGGTAAGCACGTTGCCTGTGATGTAGCGAAGCGGAATGCCTACGCTTACATTACTTTTTATGAAAGGTGTGATGGAAACGCCCAAGATGGTTTTATAATACCGGCGGGCGTCTTCGTTTACGTCGGGGCCTGTTAGTGCAACCGTATAGCTGAAATCGACGGTTCCGTTAAGAAATAAACGCCCGATGAACAGCAGGTTTTGGATATTGATGGTCCAATAAACATCGCCTTTGTTAATCGGGTGCGTATGGTGGATTTGTATTCCTACGTTTCCGACCGGATGAGGGCCGTCGTACTCTGTGATTTGCACGTTTTTCAACTCTGCCAGCGGTGATCTATTCCCGGCTTTTAAGCCTAAATGAACGTTACCGTCGGTGAGTTTTGACAGGACGTCGATTCCGCATTGCAATTCTTTTTCTTTTCCGCCCAGTATGAAATCATAATCGGGCGCCAAAGGCGACGAATCGAAACCCGAAATGAAGATGCTGTTCGGTTGTTTTGTGGGGTCGGCTACAATGTCGTATGGCCTTTGTTTGATGAAAGGCCATACACCGGCTGCAAGCATTAACTCTTTGATTTGATCTCTCGAAAGTTCGGCAAGCGATTTTACTGAAAATGTTTCGTAATCGGTTTTGGCATCTCTCTTGATGGTAACAGCCAGAATCTTGCGTCTTTCGCCACGAACAATATCAACGATTGTTCCGCTGACGGGCGATACAAAATTCATGTCTGCAAAAGTTTTGTCATGAAAAACCGGTGTGCCTGCTTTCACGGCATCACCGGGCTTTACTAACATTTTCGGGACAATACCAACGAAATAATCCGGAACTAATGCGACGATATCCGAATGTATTGTTCGTCCGAGAGTTTCTTTTGCTTTACCTTCAATCTTAATGTCCAAACCCCGTTTGGTTTTAATAAGGTGAGCCATATTGTTTGTTTTATGATAGTGTATTAAAAATTTTTGTATGATGATGTGATAAAACAACGCTATTTATTTGTATCAAAAAGCAGGGAAGTACTGTGTGAAATTAGAATTTGTCAAGTGGGAAACATCTTTTCAGGACAACGCTCTTATAAAACTTATTTTCAATTCAACCCCCGCAAAATTACTGTAAAGGAAGATTATCCAAAAAGAAAAAATGTCCAAATTGTGGTAATTAAGATTATTTATACAAAAGGAAAATGCAGGGGCGTTTATGTAAATCAGGCAGTTGTTTTTTCCATTCTTTTATCGTTTTTGTTTTTATCATTTCGGTTTCGGCGGTAATGTCGACAGCAATGCAGAGCTTGGTAGTTGGTTGGCAGGTGTTGAGAATGTCTTCCAGCATTTTCATATTGCGATAGGGTGTTTCGATGAAAATTTGAGATTGATGGTCGTTGTATATCTTTGATTCGAGCTTACGAAGTGTTTTTATTCGCTCGCTGTTTTGGACAGGCAGATAGCCGGCAAACGAGAAACTTTGTCCGTTGAATCCCGAAGCCATCAATGCCGGCAGGATGGACGAAGGGCCAATCAGCGGTTTTACGGTAAAATGTTGTTCTTGCGCCAGTGCGACAATATCGGCGCCGGGGTCGGCCACTGCAGGCAGTCCGGCATCCGACATCAGCCCGACGTCGTTTCCGTCTTTCATCGGATGCAGAAAACGTGTAAATTCTTTCTTGTCGGTATGTTTGTTCAATTCAAAAAATGTAAGCCCGTCGATGTTGACGGCAGGATTCACTTTTTTAATGAAACGACGTGCAGTACGGACGTTTTCAACAATAAAATATCGTAGCCGATTGATAATTTCCGTATTACAAGGCGGGAAAACAGTGTCGAATCGGTTTTCGCTCAGAGGCGTCGGGATTAAAAAAAGTGTGGCCATGTGTCTCGTTTTAAAAGTGTGAAAAGTGAAAGTGTCCTGATTTCGCTTACGTTATCACAGTCAGATTTCTGCTTTCAGCGTTTCTGTTTCCTCCGACAGGAGTTCCCATTCGTACATTTTTTGCCCCAATTCACGTTTCAACTGTTCGTACTGCCTTACAAATTCAGCATCCGAGGCGTTTTCGGGAAGCAAGATTGCTTTTTCCATTCCGGCGATTTTCGCTTCAATCTGTTCGATGCTTTTTTCGGCTTCTTCCACCGCTTTTTCAGCTTTTCGTATTTTCCGGTTGAGTTCTTTGCGTATTTCGTAGTTCAGCTTGTTTTCAGAGACCGTCTTTTCTTCCGAAGCGGTTCCATTTGCCTGTAACGGAACGTTGGCGCGTTCCAGTTCGCGAAGGCTCTCGATTTTCTTGTATTGCAGGAAATCATAAATACCTCCCAAATGTTCGCGTACTTTTTTGTTGCCAAACTCGTAAACTTTCGTAACCAATCCATCCAGAAATTCGCGGTCGTGCGAAACAACAATCACGGTTCCGTCGAACGCCTTGATAGCTTCTTTCAGCACATCTTTTGAGCGCATATCCAAATGGTTGGTTGGCTCGTCGAGAATCAGCAGATTGACAGGTTCCAGCAGCAAACGAATCATTGCCAAACGACTCCGCTCGCCTCCCGAAAGCACTTTCACCTTCTTGTCGGACGCCTCCCCGCCAAACATAAACGCGCCGAGAATATCACGGATTTTCGTCCGGACATCGCCGCAGGCGACATAATCGATGGTTTCAAATACGGTCTTTGATTCGTCGAGCAACGACGCCTGATTCTGGGCGAAGTAGCCGATTTTCACATTATGTCCTAACTTCAGTTTGCCGCTGTATTCGATTTCGTCCATGATGCACTTTACAAGCGTACTTTTCCCTTCGCCGTTTTTGCCGACAAAAGCCGCTTTTTCGCCGCGATTGATAATCATCGCGACGTCGTCGAGCACCGGATGACTGCCGTAAGACTTTGACAGGTGTTCGATTTCAACGGGAATAATGCCTGAACGCGGAGCCGGCGGAAATTTCAAATTCATCCGCGAGTTGTCTTCCAAATCCACTTCGATGCGGTCTATTTTTTCCAGTTGTTTGATGCGGGACTGTACCTGTACGGCTTTCGTTGCTTTGTATCGGAAACGTTCGATAAACTCCTCCGTATCCTGAATCATTTTTTGCTGATTTTCGTAAGCACGCACTTGCTGTTCGTGGCGTTCTTTCCGAAGCGCAACATATTTCGAGTAATTTACATTGTAGTCATATATTTTTCCGAGCGAAATTTCGATTGTTCTGTTTGTTACCGCGTCGATAAAAGCGCGGTCGTGCGAAACGAGGATAACCGCTCCCGAAGAACAGAGAAGAAAGTTTTCCAGCCATTGAATCGATTCTATGTCGAGGTGATTTGTCGGCTCATCCAACAGCAACAGGTCGGGACGCTGCAAAAGTATTTTGGCAAGTTCGATACGCATCCGCCATCCTCCGCTAAATTCGGCGCACTGCCGATTGAAATCGGAACGAAGGAAACCAAGCCCTAAAAGTGTTTTCTCTATTTCGGCCTGAAAGTTGCCTCCGCCGACAATTTGCAGATATTCGTTTGTCGAAGTCAGTTTATCGATCAGCTCCTGATATGAAACCGAATCGTAATCATCCCGTTCGGCCAATTCTTTTCCCAAGCGGTCAACTTCTTTTTCCAAGTGCAGGATATGTTCAAATGCTTTTTCGGCTTCCTGCAACACAGTTGAACCTTCGTCGTGTATCATCTGCTGAGGCAAATAGCCGATGGTAATATCTTTCGGCATTGTCACTTTCCCTCTTGTTGCCTGTTGTTTGCCTGCAAAAATGCGGAGGAGAGTTGTTTTTCCCGCGCCGTTTTTCCCGACGAGGGCGATTTTATCTTTTGCGTTTACAAGGAAACCTATCCCGTCGAAAAGCGGAGACCCACCGAATTCAACGGTCAACTGTTCAACAGCTATCATTTATGTGTTATTTTTTTCGCCTTTCATGCGTTTTCTGTCGACCAAACGCCATAAAACATAAGTAAGAAAAGTAGCTGATATGATGTATAATAATAACAACATCCATATCGGCCAGTTTCTTGCAACTATAGCCAAAACGATGTATAAGATTGATACTGTTAATAAAGTGGCGGAGACTTGCCAATGTCTCAATCCCAAACTTAACAGCAGGTGGTGGATATGGTTTTTATCGGGTTTGAAGGGAGATTGTTTCTTTTTTACCCTTGTCAGCATGACCCTGACGGTATCAAACAGCGGTACGGATAAGATACAGATTGCAACAACCGGAGCAGCCGACATATACATGTTATCCGGAATTGTATGATAGGCATTCATCTCGCAAAACTCGGACACAAACAAGCATACCAGATAGCCCAACAGTAAAGAGCCGGAATCGCCCATGAAAATTTTTTTCTTATTCCCGAAAACATTGTATATAAAAAACACGGCTAAGGAGCCGACCAGTGTAAAGGCAAACAAAGACAGCGGCAAATCCATGCTGCCGCACCGGTAGAAGTAGATGCCGAAAAAGAGGCTGTAAAGAATCCCCAGTCCCGATGCGAGGCCGTCTATACCGTCAACCAAATTCAATGAATTGGTGATCACGATAAATACAAAGTAAGAAAGCAGATAGCTGAAAATAAGCGGTATTTCGTAGATGCCCAGAAAGCCGTGCAGCGAGCTTAGTCTTACGTCGGCAATCACGATCAGGCAAAAAGCGGCTGCGGTTTCGCCGATAAGTTTCCAAAACACATCAATGTCGAGCAGGTCGTCGATAAACCCCACAACCATTATCACAAAAAGCCCGATCATGACAAACTGAGATTGAATTGACGCGGTGAAAGAACTTAAAAGAATAACGGCAAAAAAAGAAAAGAAAATATCAATTCCCCCAACATTCGGCACAAGGCCATTGTGAGACGTCCGCTTGTTCGGACTGACAACAAAGTTATGTTTCTGTGCTATTCTTATAACCGACGGCATGAACAGCCATCCGACAATAAAAGATATCATCACTGATATATAAGGATATTGTCCTATAAATTCAATAAAAATGCCCATTTTCTCAATTAATTATCACTCTTTGTCCAGACGTTCAAAAGTAGAATTTCTACTTTTAAATTCCGGAATAATCTTTTTCATTTGTGAAACGGCCGAATAATCCTTGCAGCTAATGCTCAGTTCGATAAGTTCGTTTATTTCGTCACTGATTTCATCATAATCATACTCCTGAACGCTTGCTATCATAATTTTCGGATTGTGTGTTTCGTGCGTAATTTCTTTATTGTTCAACAGTTCCTCATACAACTTTTCACCCGGACGAAGACCCGTAAATTCAATATCGATATCTACATGAGGGGTCAATCCTTCCAGCCGTATCATTTTCTTTGCGAGGTCCACTATCTTGATGGCTTCACCCATGTCGAATATGTATATTTCCCCACCATTTCCCATTGCTCCGGCTTCCAGCACCAGCGTACAAGCTTCGGGGATTGTCATAAAAAAACGGATAATATCGGGATGAGTAACCGTGACAGGGCCGCCTCTGCTGATTTGCTTTTTGAAGAACGGAATGACCGAACCATTTGAGCCAAGCACATTGCCAAACCGCGTTGTGATGAACTTTGTGGTATCGGGGTTCTTTTTCTGTAGTTTCTTAAACAGCGACTGTACATAAATCTCGGCTATCCGCTTCGACGCGCCCATTACATTTGTCGGATTTACGGCCTTATCGGTGGAAATCATCACAAACCGTTTTACTCGATACTTCACCGCCAGATCGGCCAGAATCTTTGTCCCTTTGACATTCACATGGATACTTTCGGCGGGGTTATTTTCCATCATCGGAACGTGTTTATACGCCGCCGCATGGTAAATAATATCGGGACGATAGGTCGCCATAGCCTGTTCCATCCGTTTTTGATTTCGGACATCGCCCAAGAACACAATAAACTGCATGTCCTTATATTCGGCTTTCATGTCCAGTTCCAGTTCGTGCATAGGCGTTTCGGCCTGATCCACCAGAATAATCGTATGCGGCTTGTAGGATACCACCTGACGGACAATTTCCGAACCGATGGAACCTGCGGCGCCCGAAACAAGCACAACCTTATCTTTGATGGAAGCCGCAATGTTGTCAGTCGTTATTTTTATCTGTTTTCTTCCGAGCAAGTCTTCAATCTGCACGGTTTTTATCTGCTTGGCCGACGGCATATTACCTCCCCAAATATTCATCGGTTGAGACGTCATAATTGTTATTTGATTGTTAATAAAAATATCTAAGTCTTTGTTCGGATTAATTTCTTTCATTTTCAGCGGACTGATGATAACAGCTTTTGTCTTTCGCAGAATATACTTCACATCTGCCTCTTTTTTCATGTTGTAGACCTGCACGCCGGTAATATCCATCCCGTTGACATTTCCGTCGTCGATAAATCCTATCAGTTTATAATTCAATTCCTGGGAGGAACGTATCATTTTTGCAATACCGATAGCGGCCGATTGAGTGCCGTAGATCATAACGGGGGTCAATCGGCCTGAGTTTTGGATGATATAATCGAAACAGGTTTTAACCAACAGCCGTTCGATAAACAGCAAGAGGAAAGAAATCACCCCATAAAAGAGTATCGATGGAGCGCTGATAAGATATTCTCCGATGCTATCGCGCAATATCCGGTCGACAAGCGTCAAGAAAATCATATTGGCGCAGATGGCCAGCAATAGTTTTGCCGCATCTACGAAGTTTGAATACCTCAGAACGCCCGAATAAGTATGAAATATCCAAAAAAAAATGCTTTGACCGACAATGATTGTCAACAAGCATATTAGAAAGGAATTAAAGAAAAGAGAATCGGATGTTACCTCTAAGAATTTGGCGGACAGGTTACGAGCCAATACGCACGAAAGGGTACAAATAACAATGTCGATAAACAATACCAGCCATCTTGGGAGATATTTTATCGACATGAGATGAGAGAAAATATCGGAAGATAATATCCTATGTATTTTACTGTTAGATTTTTCCATAAAATGGTAATTAAACAACACTCAATGCGCAAGAAATGATTAATCGGGTGCAAAGATACACTTTAAAAGCATAATAATGCAAGAAAACAGACAATTTACTTTTGTAATTCGTGTTTATTGAGTATCGATTATCGGCTCACGGGCGAAAATCTGTAATACGAACCGGGGGATGATCCCAATGTCATTCGGTTAAGGAGCATAGCTCATTCAGCCCTTGGCGTCTTCCTTCCGGAAAGAGAAAGATAATTAGGGGGGGGAAGTCTCCCCCTCGCTTCAGCCGCCTACGGCGTCTTCCGCTACCCCCTCTGCGGGGCTCTGCCCCGCAACGCCCCGAAAGACAGTGATTAGTCCCCCTCTATATTTTGTCAA
>JAIRTG010000123.1 GCA_031255055.1 Prevotellaceae bacterium | reverse complement strand
TCATAACTTACTTTGTTTGTGTACTAACTACAAAGTAAAACAAAAGGGCTGATTCATATTTGAAGAATCAGCCCTGATTTTTTAGATTCAAGAAAAATTTACCGGACACCAATAAAAATTTTTGAAGTGTCCTCTGTGAAAAAGCAGCAAAATTGTGATTATTTCACTCTCGGACATCTCGCATGAACGATTCCTGTGTTTTCTGTCGTGTTCGGGTAGTTTTTGAAGTTTTTCCATCTCCGATTGAAAATTCTTGCAGAAATCGTCGACAATGCAGAAAATTTCGGTAATTTTTTCGGTTGTGAGTATGCATATATTTTTATATCTATTTGGTTGATTTTCAGCCGAAAAGATACAAAAAATATAGCATATTTGCAACTTTTCTCATCCAAAACTCAGGTTATAAGGAACTTTCAAGCGGCGAAGAAAATACCGGTGAAGAGAATATCCACAGAGAGAAAGTCAGGCGAGAGCGTCCGGGAAAAACGGGCATGAACGACACCTGTCGCAGCACGACCGATCCGGATACCCGTGTATCGCAAAAAACGTGGAAAAGTGTCTCAGTTGAATTACCTGGGGCAGATAAGCGGTGGATACGGACTCACATGTTATCTGCGGTGCGGTGGCAGATTATGCCGACAAGCGCGATTCCCGGTCCACCTCCGCTATTGTGGGGCAGACGATAGAGAATCTTTCTGCATCAGTGGATAAGCGTAAAAGAGGTACCGGCCGACACGGGTTACAGTAGCGGCGAATCGCTGGGTTATCTGGAAAAACAAGATATAACAGCTTATATCCCGGTATATGGAAGATACAATCCTGAACGGGAAGGATTTACCTGCATTCAGCAGGAAGATTGTTACGTTAGCAGTCAGGAAAAAAGCGATGTCGGCCATATCGACTGTGTTAGTTTCCGTTATCGGCATGAAAACAGGGTCTTTCGGGCAACTTTTACGGATTTTTACTGCACTGCTACTGTTCGTTTCGGCAGACGATAAAAATAGAATGGCCAATGAGAAATATTGTTGAGAAACTGTAAACAGGTTGCGCAACAGGTACCACTTTTTGCACCTGTCCAACGAACAGGATTTTCGACCGTAACGCCTGAAAAAGTGTGTTTGAAGTCGGTAATGCTTGTATCCTGTGCAATGCGGTTGTTCTTTTTCAGTGAGTTGAACAAATCCGTAACATCATCGTATCGTTTATCCCTGTGCTTGTATGTAAAAACAAGTACAGCGGTTTTATTTTACGTTCTTTTGGGTTATTCTTCGGGAACGCTCACTATTTCGAGTATTCTAATCTCTTTGATAAAGGAATTGTCGGGGGCTTGCCGTTGCAAAAGTTGCGTGTAAAAGTCCGGTATTTCCATTAAATTGTCCTCGTGGATTGCATTGCGAAAATGGTGTTGGATTTCCAAACAGCACTTTATCAGAGCCGAAAGCAAATAAAAGATAATGTAAGTGGATTCTTTGAATTGCCTGTCAATCGAAAAATCAGCATTCTGCGAATTTATGTAAGAAAGAGCAAAATTTTGAGTGCTTAAAATAGTCGCAATTTCTTTGATTTTTGAGTGCAGCAGTTTTTTTGACTTGTCTATTTTGTAGACAATCAAGTTACTGCTCGCGTTTTCGGTTTCCGAAAACAGCATATTGCAATAACACGCTAAATCGTTGTCGATTAGTTTCTTGTAATACTGCGTTTTGTCCGAGAAATGACGGATAAAGTTTAATTCGTAATGCGGATTAAACGCTGTTTGAACGGCATCTAAACCGCGTGTGAGCGGTTTGTAATACTCGTTGGCTCTGTTATTTTCTTCGAGCCAAGGGCGAAGTTCGCCAAACATAATTTTCTGTATATTGTTCATAATCAACTATATTTTTATTTCGGGGAAACAATCTATCGCCTCGCGTGCGCCCTTGTCTGTAATGTTGGCGTAATGCTTGATAGTAGTTTGTACGGATTTATGCCCCAACAACTTGCTAACCTTGTAAATATCAACATCGTTTTCCAAAAGGATAACGCCGAAAGAGTGGCGGGCAATGTGGAAATGCAGGGTTGTTTTTATGCCTAACTTGGCGGCAATGCCTTTCAACGCTTTGTCGCAGGTTTGTTGCAACGGCACATCGAACACTTTCATTTCATCGGCTTGTCGCTCGCCGAGCAGGGCGATTGCCTGCGGATTCATTGGCAGCAATGTTACGCTCGTCTGTTTACCTTTGCTTGTTTGGGTTTTCTGCTGCGAGAATTGCAGTTTGAAATCGGGCGTTATATTGTTCCAAGTGAGGTTTTTAATGTCGGAATAACGCATACCGCAAAAGCAGGAAAACAGGAAAACGCGCTTAACTTTCGGGTTGAGGTCGCTTTGTGCAATGCGTGAAATTTCGTCGGTTGTGAGGTAATCGACAAGCGTTTCCTGTTTTTTCGGGGCTTCCACATCAAGCAGCAAATCGGCGGGGACAATCTTTTCGGCGATTGCTCTTTTGATTGTCGTGCGCAATTTTGAAAAATAAGCGTTGGCGGTGTTACCGTTGAGGTTTTTCGTGAGATATTCCGAAAAATCCTGCAAATGTTCTTTGGTCAGGTTTTGAATTTGGAAATCGCGCCCGCCTAAAAATTTGCGGAAATGCTCGGTCATCATTTCGCCGCCTTTGGTGGTGCTGTTCGCCTCCAAATAGGCGATTACGGACTGTTTGCGCTTGTGCGCGGGTGTTATGCCCTGTGGCTCGGCGATTAGTTGATTTTCGCGCTGATTGCGGATTTGCTGTGCCAATTTCAAACTTTCGCGGTTTGCCTCCCGCTCGGCTTTGGTGGGGCGGTCGGACAATACAGTATAAAGTTTCAGATATTCATAATGGCGTTTGCCACCCTGAAACCAATCTAAATAGTAACTGCCGTTTCCATCAGCAAGTTTCTTAACTCGAAGTTTTACAGTACTTTTCATATCTATTTTCTTACACTGCAAAGGTACGAAAAAGAAACGACACAAGAAACGGTTTTGGCGAAAAAATGCACAAACAAGAGAAAAAAAGAGCAAGATAATGATTTTGCTAAAATCTTATATTACTGATATATAGTTGATTATTTGTTTTTGATTTCTTTTGTTTTCGGGATTTTTAGAGGTGTGTTTTTGAGAGCAAATCACAATAAGGATTATTCCGTTGTGAAAACATGTAAGGCGGGCAGCAATGCTCGTCTTTTTTTAGTATATGACATATATATAATTCATATACGGCATTACAAAAACAAATATCAACATTACTGCGGATATATCGACCATAAAAAAAGAGAGCTACATACATTCCGCAACTCTCTTTACAATTTCCGCGATGAAAAATCCGTATCACCTCATTTTTACCTTTGCTGCATCTTTTGCCTTATATAAAGACACATTTCCGTGTGATACCGTTTTTGTACTCGGTCTTTGGTCTACAAATGTTGGTATTGTGTTCGACTTGTCGACTTTTTTTGTCCATTCAGTGCGATAGGCCAGATAGACCCAGCCTCCATTATCGGTAGAGCCTGCATTGGTACTCGCTATCGCAAAACTTAAATTTTTATTCGGATCGTCATAATCTTCGAGAGGAGTGATTACCAATGTGCCATTAACTCTTTTCACCGGATATGTTTGCGTCAATGTAGTAACGTTAACGCCTTTTTCCGCAACTTTCGGAACAAAATAAGTATCCAAGCCACTTTCAAGGAGTCCATCGGCAATTTTTGTTCCGGTAACCGTGATTGTTTCATCAGGCAGGTTTACGGTTGCAGTGATAGAGAAACCATTCCACATACTAAACATTTGCGACCATATTCCCGAAATAGAAATTGTACCCGCATCTATTTTTGTTATCAGGATGCTACTAAACTTGGGATACTCCCAACTATCCTCACTTGCATAAATACCTTCTACCACCGACCATGTACCCACCAATTCATCGACGAAAACTCCGCAATCTTCATAGAAAAACAACGATTTCGGGTCGCTTTTTTCACCTTCCCCGTCTTCATTTACACCCGCAACATAGTAGTCACCCTGAGCGGTAGCCACATACGTCGCACCGGTAGCTTCGGGAATAACATTCAGGCCGTGATACCATACAAAAGAACTTGCGTTATCGGCCTCAGCGGTCAGTACAATATTGAGTGCTCCTCCTTCCGGACAATTTGAATTTTTTCCCGATATAGTTGCTTTTTCAGGAAGGTTCAGCCTTTCCTCCTGGTGAACGATAACATCCTTTGTTATAATATTATCTCCGGCGGAAATTCCGATTATCGCCGAACGCGCCTCTTCCGTTACATTTTCATCTATATCCACCGTAATAACATCCGTACCTTCACCCTGCAAGGGGCTTACCGTCAGCCAAGGTTCGATCACAACAATATCCCACATTGCATCGGACATAATCTCAAAAGTCTCTGTTGTCGGATTAGCGCCCACATTAATAGTCTCGGTTGACACATTCAATATCACTTGCTTACTGCAAGATACGAAAAGAGTCGCCATGCCTGTCGCGGCAATAAGAAAAACTGTTTTGTTCATTGTTTTTTAAATTCTAAGTATTTTACAATCAAGTTTATTTCAAATATTCGGTCGTTCATCACTGCCATTTTGCACATTCCTGCAACCATCCCTATACCTTTCTGTGCATATTGTGGAACCATACAGCCAACGATTTCACACTGTTTTTTTCAATATTTTAATTTATTCGTACACATTTCCGTCATTTTCTCTCAGCACTCTATTTTTGTTCTAAAAGCACGGCGAATGTAACAATATTTTTTACATCAGGCAATTTTTTTGCCGTTTTGGTGCAGAAAATTTAACAAATGAAAGACAATAGCAAAAATAAGGAATGAAAAACGAGAAGAAAGAGAAAGAGATTTAGGTGGGGGAAGTCTCCCCCTCGCTTCAGCCCGCCGTTGGCGGTCTTCCGCTACCCCCTCTGCGGGGCGCTGCCCCGCAACGCCCCGTAAGACAGTGAAGAATGAAGAATGAAGAGTGATTCAACCTTAATAGTATTTAGTGTTTAGTGATTAATCATAGCGAACCGGCACTAAACACTAAACACTAAACACTAAACACTAAACACTAAACACTAATCATTAATCACTAATAATCACTATTTCCTATATTTTTTTGCAAGCCCTTGCGAAACAACAAAAATAAATCTACATTTGCACTCAATAAAAATCAAAAAAAGAGACG
>JAIRTG010000077.1 GCA_031255055.1 Prevotellaceae bacterium | reverse complement strand
TGATTAATCATAGCGAATCCGCACTTTCATATAACTACCCTGTAACTATCTGCTATGAATAGTATTTGCAAGGCTGCGCCGAAAGTGATTCCTTTTTTGCACTTGACAAAATATAGAGGGGGACTAATCACTCATCATTAAATTTATTTCTTATAAGAAACAGTTTATTTCTTACAAGAAATGATTTATTTCTTACAAGAAACGGTTTATTTCTTATAAGAAACGATTTATTTCTTATAAGAAATGGTTTATTTCTGACAAGAAATGATTAATTTCCTTGAGGAAACGGTTTCTTTCCTCGAGGAAACGATTTCTTTCCTTGAGGAAACGATTTATTTCCTTGAGGAAACGATTTATTTCCTCGAGGAAATGAGTTATTTCCTTGAGGAAACGGTCTATTTCCTTGAGGAAACGGTTTATTTCCTGTAAAATGAAGACGAATGGACAGGCATTGATTAGTGTTTAGTGTTTAGACAAGACACACTGTTCGGACGAGGAAAGTCGGTAGGACACTATTTTCATAATGAACCGACTGAAAATCGGGACGGGGCGTTGCGGGGCAGCGCCCCGCTGAGGGGGTAGCGGAAGACCGCGTAAGCGGGCTGAAGCGAGGGGGAGACTTCCCCCCCCTAATTCTCTTTCTCTTTCTTTACTAAGTATTAAAGACGAATCATTGATCATTTATCGCTAAACGGTTTTGATTTTATTATGAAAAAACACAGATTATTTAGTTTTAGGGCACACTATTTTTCGTAGTTTTGTCAGCCTAATATGTCATAATTGCAGTTTTTTTAATGAATATGATGAAAGAAGCAGATGTTCAACATGTAAAGCAACGTTTCGGTATTATCGGTAACTCGGAGGGACTGAATAGGGCTATTGATATTGCCGTTCAGGTCGCTTCGACTGATTTGTCGGTTCTTATCACCGGAGAAAGCGGTGCCGGTAAAGAAAACTTCCCCCAAATTATACACCAATATAGCCACCGGAAACATGGTCCGTATATCGCTGTGAACTGCGGCGCTATCCCGGAAGGTACGATCGATTCGGAACTCTTCGGACATGAAAAAGGCGCCTTTACCGGCGCGTCGTCCGACCGAAAAGGCTATTTTGAAGTGGCTAACGGAGGGACTATCTTCCTGGATGAAGTGGGCGAATTGCCCCTGTCGACCCAAGTCCGATTGCTGAGGGTGCTCGAAACAGGCGAATTTATTAAGGTGGGTTCTTCCAAAATAGTGAAAACCGATGTGCGTGTGGTCGCCGCTACGAACCTGAATATGACGCAGGCTATCCGTAACGGAAAATTTAGAGAAGACCTCTATTATCGTTTGGATACAATCCCGATTTCGGTGCCGCCACTCAGAGAACGTAAAGAGGATATCGTCCTGCTGTTCAGAAAATTCGCGTCCGACTTCGCTGAAAAATATCGGATGCCGCCTATCAAACCGGCCGACGATGCGAAGGAGATCTTGAAAAATTATTACTGGAGCGGAAATGTGCGCCAACTGAAAAATATTACCGAACAAATATCGGTTATCGAACAGCAACGGGATATTACGGCTAATATCCTGAAACAGTATCTGCCTAAAGATGAAACGGAACGATTGCCGGCTTTACTCGGGAATGAACGGAATGATTATAAATCGTTCGGCAGCGAACGGGAAATCCTTTATCAAGTGCTGTTCGATATGAGAAAAGATATAACAGACCTGAAAAAAGTGGTACACTCGCTCGTCGGAGGACAGTCGCCGGATAATACGCCTCATAATGCTCCTAACTTCCATACCAACTTGTTTAATAATGAATCTTATTTTAATGGTACGGTCAAAACCGGCGATATCGATCGCTCGGAAGAAAAGGAAATGTACCCCCCAAATATTGATGAGGCGCAAATTCAGGATGCTGTGGAATACCACGAAATCGAAGCGGAACAACAACCGGTGACCCTGGAAGATATGGAACGACAAATGATTAAGCAAACTCTGGAAAAATACCACGGAAAAAGAAGATCGGCCGCCGAAGAACTTAAAATATCGGAACGGACGCTTTACCGTAAAATTAAAGAATATGATATCGACTGATTTATACAAAATTATCATCGCGTTCAGGGGAATGTCGGTTTATGCCATACTGTGCCTCGTGCCGATACTGGTCTGTTCGTGCAGCGTGAAGTATGCTTTCAACGGCGCATCGATCGATTATACGCAGACAAAAACAATCGCTATTGCCGATTTCCTGAATAATGCCGAGTATGTTTATCCGCCACTGGCGCAAAATTTCACGGAAAAATTGCGCGATACCTATACCCGCCAAACCCGGTTGCAATTGCTGAAATCGGAAGGTGACCTGAATCTGGAAGGAGAAATTACGAGCTTTGTCTTCACTCCAATGGCTATCGCGGCCGATAGTTACGCCTCCGAAACAAAACTGACAATCATTATGCGGGTCAGGTTTTCTAATAAAGCGAATCCCGAAGATGACTACGAAAAACAATACTCCGCCTTTCAGACTTTCGATAGCGACAGAACTATCGAGGAAGTACAGGAAGAATTGACATCAATCATGATTACCGAAATATGTGATAATATCTTTAATGATACGGTCGCAAAATGGTAACGCAAATCTTGAAAAATGACATCCGATAATTTTTTTGACCTGCTGAATAATCCGGAACACGTCGACCATACACAACTCTCGGATTTGAAGGAACTGATAGAAAAATATCCCTATTTCTATCAGGCAAGAACGCTCTATCTGAAAGCGCTGCAGCAAACGAAAAGTATCGATTTTGAAGCCGAAATAGAACACGCTTCTATCTATGCCCCCGATAAAAGATGGCTGTTCTATTATCTGTATCCCGAAAAACAAATAGAGGAAGAACTGTCCGAACATACTCCGCGTAAATCGGTCTCGGGCGGCTATTTCGTGATGATGGAAAAACTGGATAAAAAAGGCGGAAAAACAAAACAATCTCTCAAAGAACTGGCCGAAAAACTGAAAGAAGCAAGAGAGTATTCGCGAGTACAACCGACCACTTCTAAAAAAATACCCGAAAGTATCACAATACAGCATCTCGATAACAATGTAACAGAGCACGCTTCGGCTACCGAACCTACCGAAAAACAGGTACAACAACTGATTGCCGAAAAAAAATACCGGCAAGCGATAGATGTATTAAAAGAATTAAATTTGAATAATCCGAAAAAAAACACTTACTTTGCAGACCAAATCCGGTTTTTAGAGAAAATATTAGAAAATAAAAAAATAAAAAAATAAAATCAATATGTATATTTTAATCACTATTTTAATCGTTGTCGCCTCCGTGTTACTGACATTGCTCGTTTTGGTTCAAAACTCTAAAGGTGGCGGTTTAGCATCCAATTTCTCTTCGTCGAACCAAATCATGGGCGTGAGAAAAACGACCGACTTTATCGAAAAAATGACATGGGGCTTGGTTGCGTTTGTAGCCCTGTTCTCGATCATCGCTGCAGGACTGCAACCGAAACAAACTACAACAAGAGAATCGGCTATCCAAGAACAATATCAAAACGCACGGGAAAACGTACCCGGCGCAATTGTACCCGACTTTTTTGAAACGCCGGAACCGGCAACCGAAAATAATAACACAACAACCGAAGATACTCCCCAAGAATAATTCTTGGAATAAGCACTCCGAAGCGTATCGCAATACTCAATTGTCGATACGCTTTTTTTTAATCCGCTTCACATATTCGAAACAATGACCATCATTGATATCATTGATTATTTAGGCACTTTTGCCTTCGCCATCAGCGGTATTCGCTTGGCGTCGGCAAAGCAGTTTGATTTGTTTGGCGCCTACGTGGTAGGCTTTATAACCGCCATCGGCGGCGGAACAATACGCGATTCGCTGCTCGACCAAACTCCCTTTTGGATGCAACATCCGTCTTATTTGATTGTGACATTCATCGCACTGCTGTTTGTACTGACATTCAGCAAGTATTTAGTGCGGCTGAACAATACATTTTTCCTTTTCGACGCCATCGGATTAGGCCTATTCGTAGTTGTAGGCATCGATACGACATTGCATGTCGGTTTCCCGTTTTGGGTAGCCATCATCATGGGACTGATAACAGGCTCTGTCGGCGGCGTTCTCCGCGACATACTGATAAATGAACTTCCGTTGCTTTTTCGGAAAGACATCTACGCTTTAGCCTGCGTGATGGGCGGCGTTGTATACTATGCCTGTCATTTATTAGACTTGTCGAGCGGTTTCACCCAAATTGCGGCAGCGATTTCCGTTATGCTGACACGGATTTTAGCCGTAAAATTTCACATAGGACTTCCGGTACTGAAAGGAAGCGACGACGAATCCCCTTCCAATTTATAGAACGGTATAGATGCTTCAGATAGGTAAAACGATCATCAGCTTAGATCTCATTGAAGAGCGCTTTCTGTGCGATTTGCAGTCATGTGAAGGAATCTGCTGTATCGAAGGCGACGCCGGCGCTCCGCTCGAAGATGAAGAGATCGGTATTTTAGAAAACTTGCTTCCCGTTGTATGGGACGATTTGTCGGAAGCGTCGAAAGCCGTGATCGAAAAACAGGGAGTGTCGTACATCGACCAAGACGACGAACCTGTCACCTCCATCGTCAACGGCAATGAATGTGTCTTTACCTGTACCGACGAAAACGGCGTTTGCAAATGCGCAATCGAAAAAGCATACCGCGAAGGAAAAACCGATTTCTACAAACCGATTTCATGCCATTTATACCCCGTTCGCGTTCAGGAATACAGGCATTTTACGGCGGTCAACTATCACCGGTGGCGCATTTGCGAATGTGCGCGGACATTGGGAAAGAAAGAAAAGCGACCGCTATACCGTTTCCTCAAAGAGCCGCTGATTCGCAGATTCGGCAAAGAATGGTATGAACAATTGGAAGTCGCCTCAAAACAAATTTTGAAGTAAGCCTTCGTCCGAAAACGGCACCGAATGTCCGCCTTGTAGCCCGATGCGATTGGGGGCTACGGAAACAAACTAATCACCGATATTTTCTTTCCATAACCATTTTTGACTCCCTTTGTGTCCCAGTCGCGCCGCTTTTTGAAAGCATTGAGTAGCTTTCTCATAGTGTCCAAAGGCAACGCAGGTCACTCCCATATTATGACAGGCGCTTGCCGCACTGTCGGGCGACAGTGCGATACTTTGCCGGAAAGCTCGAATGGCCTCATCATAATTCCCCTGTGCAGCCCACACAATGCCCATATTGTTATACGTGTTTGCCACATCATCCGGAAGCAGTTCGATGTTTTTTTGAAAGCATCGAATCGCCTCGTCGTAATTCCCCAACCTGCTGTAAACAATTCCCATATTGCCGTATTCGCTTGCTGCATCGTCGGGATTGGCATCAATGCTTTTTCGGAAGTATCGAATGGCTTCGGTGTATGCTCCCGACTCGGCGCAGTCAATACCCCTGTTTTCGTATGCCGTGGCGTTTGCGACGGTATCCGCAACGTCTCTAACGGCAGCAGACACGCTTGTAGAGTCGACAGGATGTGCCTGTCTTTTTTTCCAAAAAGTAAAAAATTTTTTCATTATCGTTCTTTTGTTTAAATCAATCTTAAAAGCGACTCGACGCCGCAAACCGTAAAAAGGATAACACAACAGATGATATTCAAAGTGGGGTCAGGTATTTTTTCTTTACTCGTCCGTCTATCCGACCGTCGGAAGATGCCGAAAAAGAAAGACGGTCGCTCAAACAGTATGCAGAGGATGCAATGTTACAATTCTGTTATGGCTATACACGTGCCGTAATAAAAAGGAGTGATTCCTAAAATCGCAGGAGTCGCCAATATCAATTTCGCAAAGCGGTGATATTTTCGTCGATTTCTCGGTTATTAAAAGGTCGGGGAGTATTGTTAAACAAGAAAATTTCTTTAACTTACGCGCGATGTGTGTGTAGCGGAATATTTGTGAGTGTGAATCGGGTTTATCGTAGATTTTAGAATATTCCCTCCACTACATTTCAGGCTGTTTGTCAAGATTGTTTCCATATTTTTTTCTCGGTTTCAGATACGGTTGCGAAAGTAGATGTATTCCTTTAATCTTGCAAGCGTTTAGGAGAAAAATCGGCGCACAAAAAAAGGATGTCCGTTGTCGGACACCCTTCGATTTAGTCGGACAGGATGTACTGTTTTAGTAAACTTTGTGTGCTTCTCCTCTTAAAACGCGCAGTCCGTTCAGAGCGAGTGCACTCATTTCATCTTCGCCGGGGTAGACAACAACTTCTATCATCGAACCGACCATATCTTTGATGTAGTTGACAAAAGATTTTCCGTGTGCAATACCGCCTGTAATGATCAACGCTTCCGCATTTCCTTTCAAAACGACCATCATGGCGCCTACTTCTTTTGCCACGTTGTATGCCATCGCATTGTAGACCAGTTTTGCCTGTTGGTCGCCTGCGTCCACGCGCTGTTCCACGATATGGGCTTCGTTCGTACCCAAATGTGCGACCAGTCCGCCTTTTCCAGCGAGTTTTTTCAATAATTCTTCTTTTGTATACTTTCCGTCGAAGCAGGCTCTCACGATCAGACCGGCATCGATCGTCCCAGCCCTTTCGGGCGAAAAGGGACCGAAACCGTCCAATGCCTGATTAGTGTCGATTACGCGCCCGTGCCGATGTGCGGCCACCGATATGCCTCCGCCCAAATGCGCAACGATAATATCGATTTCCTCATATTTTTTTCCACGTTCGGCGGCATATTTTCGGGCCATTGCTTTTTGATTCAGAGCGTGGAATGTCGAACGGCGCGGGAAATCGGGCAATCCGCTGATACGGGCTACATCCTGCAATTCGTCAATAACGATAGGGTCGGCGATATATGCTTCACAATTTCGGATACCGTCGGCAATTTCGCGTGCGATAAGTCCGCCGAGATTACTGGCGTGTTCTCCCACAATCGGATTTTTCAAATCGCGCATCAGCTTTTCGTTGACAAGATACACGCCCGATTCGACGGGACGGATAAGCCCGCCTCGTCCCATTATGACGGAAAAATCAGACAGGTCGATTCCCGCTTTTTCCAATTCTTCGAGAATAAGGTTTTTCCTGAACTCGTATTGGTCTGCCACGCAGGTGAAAGGCTTTAATTCTGCCGATGAATGACGGATGGTGTGTATGAAAACTTGTTCTTCATCGTGAAATACGGCAAATTTGGTAGATGTAGAACCCGGATTGATTGTTAGAATTTTGTACATGTTTTTACGTTGTATTTTATAAGGTTACGAGCGGCAAAGGTATGGCATATTTCAGGAGGGGAGGTGGAAAAGGTATTGAAAAGAAAAGGCGTTTTTCCTAAATTATGGATTATCGGAATTTCTATTCTTTTGTTTGTTGTTTTCTGTTATAGCCGGACGTTTGTTGATTATTTCAAAAAGAGGAAGAGTGAACGAAACATAATAGAATCGGGGAGCGCCCTATCTGCTTAAAAGAGGTACATTTCGGCGTTTCGGATGCTGCGTATAAAGGTCGACGTTGTACAATGTCATTCCAAAAGACGGAAATCTGTTGTGGAATCCGGAGCGGACTGTTGACGTTCCGAAACAAGTGTGAATAAAAAAGAATCTATTGCCCAACTAATGTTGTCGATCCGGAAATTAGCTTTACCTTTGTGGCGTCATAATGTCCTTTTTTTTAAAATTAATACTATAACGACTGATTAACCGCACGATATTGTGTTGGTTTTTCAGTCGTTTTTCATTTGTGGAAAAATACATGCGAATAAAAAGAGGCATCTTGAACAAGTCGTTTTGTCGAACCGGAAATTAGTTTTATCTTTGCCCCATCATGTTTTTTTTGATATTGAATGAGTAACAACGACTGATTAACCACGCATATCCCGCTGGTTTTTCAGTCGTTTTTTTATTGCGGAGATGCAGGATTGCGCTTTTTGCCGACTTCCGTACGAGCGGGAGTGTTAGCCGCCCGTGTTTACCGGGAAGAGAAAGAGAATGAGCTGGGGGAAGTCTCCCCCTCGTTTCAGTCCGCCGTTCGGTCTTCCTTGAAGAAAGAGATAGAGAAAGAGAAAGAATATTAGGTGGGGGAAGTCTCCCCCTCGCTTCAGCCCGCTGCGCGGTCTTCCGCTACCCCCTCTGCGGGGCGCTGCCCCGCAACGCCCCGTAAGAGAATGAAAAATGAAAAATGAAGAATGAAGAATAATTAGTGATTAACGATTAATGATTAATGATTAAACATGGCGAACTTGCAAATCACTAATCACTCTTCATTCTTCATTCTTCATTCTTCACTCTTCATTCTTCAGAGGCATTTATTTTGCGCAAAAAGTGTTAAAATCGATTTTTAACATAATTTGCGCAGACTGCGCAAGTCGCATTCACGCTTGCACTACGACTTGCGAGTCGGTCGCAAGTTACATTCCTTCTTGGATCACGACTTGCGAGTCGGTCGCAAGTCACATTCCGTTCGGATTATTACTTGCGACTGACTCGCAAACTATGTTAAAATCGATTTTAACGGTTTTTGCGAGCGAATAAACACATAACGCTGCTTTCGGATGGATAAATCTACCGCTATCGAGACGGTGTCGCTTCGTGACTTGCGCGGTTGTCGCCAAACAAGGAGGTAATGAGGTTCCCGTATCTGTTATTACCCGGGCTACTGAGGTTGTTTTGTTGTTAATATCAGGTGGAAATGAGGTTATTCGCCTTATTAGTGATTAGTGATTAGTGTTTAGTGTTTAGTGTTTAGTGATTAACGATTAATTGTTAAACATGGCGAACTTGCTAATCACTAAACACTAATCACTAAACACTAAGCACTAAACACTAATCACTAAACACTAATCACTAATCACTAAACACTAAACACTAAACACTAATCACTAAACACTAATCACTAAACACTAATCACTAATCACTAATCACTAAACACTAATCACTAAACACTAATCACTAATCACTATTTAATCACTGTCTTTCGGGGCGTTGCGGGGCAGAGCCCCGCAGAGGGGGTAGCGGAAGACCGCCGCAGGCGGGCTGTAGCGAGGGGGAGACTTCCCCCCCCTAAATCTTCTCTTTCTCTTTCTCTTTCTTTAAGGAAGACCACGCAGCGGATTGTAACGTGAGAGACTTCCCCTACCTAATTGTCTTTCTCTTTCTTTTGTTGAATTTCTCCTTATTTGTAGGTAGATCCGAAATGAAAATCATTATTTGTGGGGATTGAAGCGCTATGAGGTGCGTCGTAGTTTTGCGCCGGTAATAAAGCTAATAAAAAATGTATAAATTGATTTTAATATGGGTGCACTCGTAAATGGTTCCGGTTGTAATCGGGGGACGATGAAATGGAATCTTATCCGAATATTGTCGTGTTTGTTCGTTTTTGTCGCCGTGTCTGCGGATAGTCGTGCGCAAGGTGGTAATGAAACCGATGCCGCTAATGTACGTCGTCTGCAATTGGGCGGCTATGGGGAGGCGGTCGCCATCCGTAATTTTTATAGTAGTAATCCTTTCCGATATATGTATCCCGATTCTTACGGCAATGACCCCGGACACGGTCGTTTCGATTTGCCGCATGTGGTGTTTTTTGTCGGGTATGAGTTCGGTAACGGTTGGAGAATGAACGCCGAAGTGGAGTTCGAACACGGTGGTACCGAAGCGGCGCTGGAGGTGGAACCCGAAGAAGGTGGCGAGTATGAACAGGAAGTGGAACGGGGTGGAGAAGTCGCCCTGGAACAGTTCTGGATCGAAAAAACTTTCGGTCGAGCACTCAATGTCAGAATGGGACATGTGATCGTTCCGGTGGGACTGACGAACGGAAATCATTTGCCGACTCAGTTCTTTACCGTGTTTCGACCCGAAGGGGAAAATACCATCCTGCCCTGTACCTGGCACGAAACTGGGATCAGTGTCTGGGGCCGACTCGGTAAAAATTGGCGATATGAAGCGCTGCTGCTGTCGGGACCGGATTCCGAATTGTTCGATAACCAACATTGGATGGGCGGCGCAACGGCTTCGCCTTACGAATTTAAAATCGCAAATACGTTCGCCGGCGCGTTTCGTGTCGATAATTATGCTGTTAAAGGCCTCCGGTGGGGTGTCAGCGGGTATTACGGACATAGCTTTCGGAATAGCCTGATGCCTTCGTATGCCGATAAGTATAAAGATGTGAAAGGTGCTGTGGCTATCGCCTCGCTGGATTTCGGATATAATGCGCACAATGTCGTCGCCAGAGGCTATCTCGATTACGGACATCTGGGCGACGCCCAAACAATTTCTATTTATAACAGGGGGCTGCCGAAAGCGTCGCCTTCGCCTGCTACTTATATCGCTTCCGATGTGCTGTGCTATGGCGCCGAAGTGGGATACGATGTGCTGTCGCGATGCGAAGCGGCGGGGGAAAATGGCCGGAAACTCTTCGTCTTTGCCCGTTATGAGTACTATGACTCTATGTTCAAAACTCCGAACGGCGTCCAGGCCGAAGAGTGGTGCGAACGACGGATTGTGACTGCCGGTGTCAATTATTTCCCTATCGATGAAATTGTACTTAAAGCACAATATGCTGCCGGAATAATGAAAAAACCGTTCAAGGATGAACCTTCATTCGCGATAGGAATTGCTTATTCGGGCTTTTTTACAAAATAAATTTTTATGTTCACATCAAATTGAAGAAGTATGAAAAAGTTATTTAAATCAACAATCTGCCTTTTTGTTGCCGGCCTGCTTGTCGGCACCTTTGTCGCTTGTGATAATGAACCGAAAATTGACTCCGACGCAAAGGAAGTAACCTTGTCCAAAGCTGTTGAGCAGTATGTAAACCACACCGTCATCTATACGTATAAGAAGTTGGCGGATGCAACTATCGACCTGTATGACGCTATCGCAGCCTTGAAAACAAACAAAACCGACGCTAATCTGGATGCGGCGGCAAAGCAATGGATAGTGACCAGGGCGCACTGGGAACTGAGCGAAGCGTTTCTATATGGCGCCGTTGCCGATTTTGGTATCGACCCGCATATCGATACCTGGCCGCTGGATGAAACCGCGTTCGTCAACCTGATAAGTAACGATGATTTTATCGCAAGTATGGACGCCGAAGACGGCGATGTGTGGGCGTCGGAACATTTGGGCGATGCACTGCTCGGATTCCACGGGGTGGAATATATTCTGTTCGGCGAAGGTAAGGTCAAATCGGCAAGCGAGGTGACGGATAAGGAATTGATTTATGCGCTTGCCGTGACGGGCGATTTACGTAATCAGTGTATCCGTCTGGAGGCTGCTTGGGCGGGATATGACGCCGTGACCAACGAAAAACAAACGTTGATAGATGATCTGGAATTGGGTATTATCCCGTCGAACAGCGAAATTTCGTACGGCGAAAATATGCTCACCGCCGGTAAAGCCGGCAGTACTTATAAAACGGTGGTAGCGGCAGCTCTGGCTATTTTGGACGGTTGTGCGGTTATCTCGGAAGAGGTGGGAGACCTCAAAATCGGTAATGCGTGGCGTGGCGACGATAATAATTACCTCGAATCGCCTTATAGCTACAATTCGTTGATCGACTTTGAAAATAATATCATCAGTATCGAAAATGCCTATTCGGGCGGAGCCGAAAAAAATAATAGAGGCGAATCGGTCGGCGCCTATATCCAATCCGTCAATGCGGCGGCGGACACTAAGGTGAAGAATGCCATCGCAACGGCAATAGCTAAAATCAAAGCTATTCCATACCCTTTTGAAAAGAATTACACTTCGGCACAGGCCGGCGATGCTATCGAAGCATGTGTGGCGCTTACGAACGCTTTGAATGAGGCAAAAACGGCGCTCGTAGCGGGAGAATAAGGGAGAGCGGTTGAATCGTTATTATTTTGACTAATGAACAGACTAAATGTGTTTATCACCGGTTTGCTTAGCGTGGCGCTCCTGTTGATGATTTCCTGTCGCGAAACCCCCGAAGATAAGCCTACAGCGACGCTGTCCGAAGAATACTATACAGGCGGAAGGCTCGGTACAACGTTTGTAAACAATATCTCTTCGGCCTACGAACAGCCGACACCCGCTGTGGAAGAAAACGGTATGGCGCTCGCTTTCAAAATAGGTGAAGCTTTTTTTGAAGACGGATTCAATTCCAATACCTCGGGCATGAGACACGGACTGGGGCCGGTCTATGTCCGCAGCTCCTGTATCACCTGTCATCCCGGCTACGGTCACGGTAAGCGGACGGAACGCTATCGCGCTAACGATTTCGGAAACGGCTACCTGCTTGTGGTGGTAGACCGAGATACGCACGCCTACGTACCCGAACTTACCGGAATGCCTCAAACGCAGGCGGTATATCCGTTTTTGCCTCCGATCGACGAGAAGGGTATCAAGATTGAATGGCGGGAACATACGGACGAGTTCGGTAACAGGTTTCCCGACGGCGAGACTTATAGCCTTATTTATCCCGAAGTGACCATCGACCCTGCCTGTATCAATACCGACCCGAAACCGTCGAACTATATTGTAAAGCTGGAATCGACCATCGGTATTTACGGAACGGGACTGCTCGACGCGATTCCCGACGATTCCATTGTGGCCGAATATCGGCGTCAGCAAGCAAGGGGGTACACCTTGAATGATGCGAAATACGACCCGGCCAACTTCATCGTCGAAAACGACGGTACGAAGCATCCCGGACGCTACACCTACGGCCTGACGCGCGGAACGCTGCAAAACGGCCCCGGTGCAAACGCCATTTGGAACATCACCAACGTGACCCGCGAAAACCGCCGCAGTAATTATATCACAACTGCCTATGCCGCCGCCATGTCGAAAAACGCGGACGTACAGGCTGCGCTCGGCAAGGACGAAGCGGCCATTTATGCCGAACTAATGTCAACCGACATAGAACCCGAACTCTCTACGGAAGATTACGTCAACTTTATGATCTGGCATCGCGGATTGGCAGTTCCCGCCGCCCGTGATTTGGACGACCCGGTCGTACA
>JAIRTG010000050.1 GCA_031255055.1 Prevotellaceae bacterium | reverse complement strand
CACCAAATGGCTCTGGTAACGGATCTCGAAGAGGCGCGTTCGTCTCCCGTCCTGTCCCCGCTCATCGGAAAAGAGGGTATAACCGCCACGGTACTCCGCCCTTCGGGGAAAGTAATCATCGACGGCGTCTATTACGACAGCGTTTCCGAATCCGGGTTCATTGAAAAGGGAGCGGGCGTGGTCGTCGTGCGCTTTGCAAATGCCCAGTTATACGTAGAGGCTTTGAGTTGAAGCGGCTTTCGCCGAAAAATTCCGAACGAGCCGGGCGCCGGGCGCGACTTTCTCCGAAACGGCAAAGCCCGGTAAGAATAAAAAGAAGAGGATGTGTCAAAACGAACACATCCTCATTTTTACGTAAAGCCCGGACATTCTCAAGTCCGGGCTTTGTTAAATAGTGAATAACGAATAATGTTAGTGGTTAATGTCATCTCGTTAATCACTAATCGTTAATCACTATTCACTGTTCCTTGTCATAAAAAAAAGAATTTACATATTAACACCGTCCAAACTGATGAAACGTCCCCTCCCTTTCCGTCGGAAACGTGTTTTCTTTACCTGCGGTATAATTATTTTTCAGCGGTTAAAAAAAACAGTCGCAAATGTAATTCTTTTTTTTTCGGAAACAATTCTTTCGGGGTAAGAAAATATTTCACCGAAAGTGGAAAACTTATTTGATTAAAGATTAAAAAAACGTTCTCCTTTCTCTACACTGCGCTGCCGACGGAGGCGGCCGGCCGGAGCGTTGCTACGAAGATGTGGAAAGCATGAGACAATCGCCCCTCCTCTCACAGACAAATAGCGCTTGCCTGCGATTAAAATATATTCGTTTGATACGACACGGGGGGGGGGATTATTATACGATGGGGCTATTTCTTTTGAACATTTGCCGGATTCGGATATACAGGAATTCCTGTCGTCGCCGCAATTGCTTCTTTTCCGGACATCGTACACGAACCGTTCAATTTGGCTCCCGGTTCTATTTCTAATGTCTGAATAAAGATGTCGCCTTTGATGACGGCGGATGATTTTAAGATGAGACGCTCACGAACACGTATAATACCGTCTATGTTTCCGAAAATTTCTGCGTTTTCTGTCATAATATTTCCTTTGACATAGCCTTTTGGTCCAATGACAATCTTGCCTTTACAATTAATCTCTCCCTCGACGCTTCCGTCGAGGCGAAAATCCGATTCCGCAACAATTGTTCCTGTTAATACCGTACCTGTTGCCAACACATTATGTAACCCTCCACTAGGCTCTTCGTTCGTTTTTGCCATGATATTTCTCCTTTTTTTGTTTGCTGCAAAGATAATACAAAGGAATAGAATACAAAATAAATCCGTCTGTTTTTATTTCAAAACTCTGTATTTATCCCGGGCGACCCGGTATCTTCGGGATGATCCCAATAACGATCGACCTCCTCCGTATCTCCGGCATCCCCATCCTCATCCTCCAAAAAGGGATAAACAGGAGGCGCCGGCCCCTTGTCACGAAAGTAAAAAGCAAACAATATGCCGGCGATCAGTCCGGAAAGGTGTCCCTCCCACGAAATAGACGTCCCCCTATAAAGCGTAGGGAAAAAAGCCCAGACAAAACCGCCATAAAAAAAGGCGACCAACAGTGCAAAAGCGCGTTGACGAAGTTCTTTCTTTATAACGCCGCTTAAAAAATGAAAAGCTGCAAGCGCATAAACAAGTCCGCTCGCCCCTATGTGCGTAGAATTTCTCCCCATAAGCCAAGTCAGGAATCCGCTCAGGAGACACAAACAGAGCAGGATCGGCCACGCATCGCGCTTATAAAACAAAAACAACCCGAATATCAGCAACCACATAGCAGGCGTATTCGAAATAAGATGTTCCCAGTCTGCATGTAACAACGGCATTGTAAAAATACCGGATAATCCTTTCCATTCAAGCGGCTTCAACCCAAATTGTTTTAACTGCAACGAAAACACAACGCCTATCAGTTGTACGAGCCATGGCAATAGCGTTAACAAGGCAGAATAAACCACGGCTAACCTGATCTCTTTCTTTTCGTCTATCGTCTGATCATCCATCATGCAACAAAATTAGATGAAAATCTTACGATTTCCAAGCGTATGCAGCTGAAAAAAACTTTTTTACAGGGAAGGCTCAACTTGAAAAGCGCGACACAATAAACCAAAAACAGCTTCCGGATTTGCAGGCACGCCTATTGATTTGAAAAAGGCATTATCGGGCAATGAATGAGAAACCATTTGGCAAAAATTGTCCATATCGTGCTGTATTTCAAGCGAAAGAGTAAAATCATTCGTTTCCGCCAGCATGGTTGCCAAACGAAAAACATCGTTTTTGTGTTTACGGATATTCTTTTCGTCTATCGCCTCGCCGTTTGCTTTTCTATCGCTCAAATCAATAAATGCTTTGGTTTTCAGGACAATCAAACTTTCAATACTGGCAAGCCGTATGCCGTTTTCAATACGGTTGTGTTCCAGTGTGAAATGGTAATAATCGTCATTCATCAGAATCGCAGACAAACTCGAAAGGTCTTCATCTATCGGAATTGGCGTTAACCGCGTATCTTCTGCAATTTCCAATACATCCGGTTTACGGGCAAATATTTCTACTTGAAGAGGGAAATCTATCATTTGAGGTTTTAAGAAACGAAAATATTCGTGCTTGCCGTTTCCGCGTTGGCGGGTTTCGTATTGTCCCGCTTTAACAAATTCCCAAAAACGCTTGACAAAATCCGCTGTGAGAGCTTCCACTATCAAAATAATATCAATATCCTTTGTGGCTCTCGGTTGCTGTCCTGCATTTTCTTCCAAAATATCACAGGCTGTTCCGCCAATAATAATGTAATTGCCATCGTATCCGGCAAAATATTCCTTGAATTTTTCTATTCCTCGAACCATTGTATTTCATTTATCATTTGTTCTAATTCTGTTTGTATTCGCTCATCTGTATTATTCTTAAATAACAGATATAAGGATAATTTATCCACAAATCTATTGTCCGATAGCAATTCCGGATTGTAACGCCAAATTTCAATCGTGTTATCGCCCGCATATTTATTCACATCCATTTTTTTTGCGATATTCTTATTTACAGCAAAATAACGCATTTCTTCATCATTGAGCATCGTATAATGAGCCAAAGCGTTGATATTGCTTATACACATCTGATTTTTATTTAACACTTTATCTGTAAATAAGTTACGCTCAACAGGATTTTGAAGAAAACTTTGCGCCAAAATCCACAACTTTTTTCCTTTTACGGCAAATTGTATCTGTTTTTCTTTCCTGCCGACAAGATTACACAAACCTAATTCTTCCAAATTCTTAACTGCACGGCTTACAGTTCGATAGGGTTGAGTAAATTTATCCGTCAGTTGTTGTGTGGTAAAGCCGTTTAATTTTTCTTTTTGTAAATGATACAACAGTAAAAATTGAGCAAGTGGAGTAAGCGCAACCGCTTTTTGTGAAATTTTATCGGTAGTTCTGCGCAACTCCATCATCAAAACAGGAATAAATAATTGCTTGTTCGGAATAATAAAGTTTATTCTTTTCTGTATCATTCGTTTAAGATTGTATGATGCAACTTTATCGAACACATACACCACAGAGAAGCCCATTTTTTGTGTAACGAAAAGCATTTGCTTGGAAAGTTGGGCGGGCGTTGGTACATTTTCCTGATTTTTTGTTGTCAACAGACAAATTCGCTGTCCGTAAATAGTTGTTTCCTGCACGTTGTAGGTAGCGGTAATATAGAATGGCAATTGTTGAAGCAACCGTTTTTCCAATGGAATAACAATCGTTTCCACGCCTAAAATATCATTCAAATATTTAATCAAACTATTCATATATAATATATTGCCATTTTATTTGCACATTGCCATTCATATTTGGCAATATGCAAAAGTACAACTTGTTTTTGAACTGACAAAATTATTTTCAGAAAGAAGCCGTTAAAACAAAATTCCCATTTTTCCCCATATCTCCATATTCCCCACAAATGATCAAATCATAAACAAACGGATCAAAAAAGTGGTTACAGTAAGTGCAATGCTTTGGCATTTTGCAGCAATTGCACCGTGTTATGCGCGCAAAGTTTCAGGTTCAGCGTTTTCCGGTAACTGCGAATGGTATAAATACTCAGACACATCCTGTCGGCTAAATCGGATTGAGTAAGACCTTCAGCTATCAACCGCAACAATTCCAATTCACGGCGGGTAAACTGCATCGTATTACTGTTGTTCTTTTGGAGTGTCGCTTCCACCTCGTCGCACAGGAAGCGTCCGCCGGCTGCGACCGTGCAAATGCTTTCGAGCATTTCCTCCGGCTCGGAATTTTTCAA
>JAIRTG010000227.1 GCA_031255055.1 Prevotellaceae bacterium | reverse complement strand
AAAACCAATCACCACTACGCCGGAACACCCGACGAAACGTATAACGGCATGGCGCCTCAACAAGCCAATACGCCCGACGCCACCGGCTTCAAAATGCTCAAGGGATACCTGGAAGCCTATGCGCTGTACTTTAGCAAATTCATCCGGTCGTATGCCCGCGAAGGGATCCCGATCGAAGCGGTACACGTACAGAACGAACCCTGCTCGAACCAGAAATTCCCAAGCTGTAAGTGGCGTGCCGAAGATTTGACCCATTTCATCGGCGCCTACTTAGGCCCCCGCTTTGAAGCGGACGGCATCGACTGTCGGATATTTTTCGGTACCGTCAACACCGCCCGCGCCGACTACTTCTACACGGCGCTGAACGATACCACCGCTATGAAATATATCAAAGGCGTCGGCTTTCAGTGGAGCGGCAAGGATGCCATTCCCGTCATCCGTCGCGCCTATCCGCAGATGCAACTCTGGCAAACCGAGTCGGAATGTGGCAACGGAAACAACGACTGGCAGTATGCCGAATACACCTGGAGCCTGATCTACCGCTATCTCTCAAACGGCGCAAGCGTCTATACCTGCTGGAATATGGCGCTCGACCATACCGGTATCAGCACGTGGGGCTGGCGGCAAAACGCACTCGTGTCGATCGACAAACAGACCGGCGAAGTGACCTATAATCACGAGTACTACCTGATGAAACACCTCAGCCGATTCGTACAACCAGGCGCCTACCGGCTGAAAACCAATGAAACCGACGACCATCTGGCTTTCCTGAATCCGGACGGTCGGATAACGGTGATGCTTGTCAACACCGATACCAACGAAAAAGTCAGGCGAATCACCGTCCGTAACAGACGGATAACCCTGACCGTAAAACCAAAATCGTTCAACACCATTCTTTTTAAAACAACCGATTAAATGAAAAACAAAACAACTTTGATGCTCATCGCATCTATCCTCGTTCTCGCACTTGTATCCTGCGGCCGATTGAGTCGCACTCCCGAAAAGTCGCCCGTAGATTACGTCAATCCCTACATCGGGAACATCAGTCACCTGTTGGTACCCACTTTCCCGACGGTTCATCTACCCAACAGCATGTTGCGGGTCTATCCCGAACGGAAAGACCATACATCCGATTTCATATCCGGTCTTCCGGTCATTGTGACGAGTCATCGCGGGAGTTCGGCCTTCAACATCAGTCCCGGCAACGCATCGGACGAAACACTCGTACCCGTGACGGACTACGCCTACGACAACGAACGGATTACGCCTTATCGCTATTCCGTCTACCTGAACGAAGCCGACATTCAGGTCGATTTTGCGCCCTCCCACCGGTCGGGCGTATACAATTTCACGTTCGGAGACCAACCGTCCAATCGGCTCGTCATCAATACCCGCAACGGCGCCTTGAAGTCCGTCGGACAGGGCGTCTCGGGCTATCAGATCATCGGACAAGGTCCCACCAAAGTCTATCTCTATCTGGAAGCCGAACAGCCTATTGAACGTATCGGCGCACTGCTCGACAACCGAATCGACGACCGTCTGACCTCGGTCGAAGGAACAAACAGCGCCCTTGTCCTGTGCTTCGGACATCGAGAGGTCAACATCCGCTACGGCGTATCGTTCATCAGCGAGGAGCAGGCGCGGAGCAACCTCCGACAGGAAATCGGAACATACGACGTCGACCGGACGGCGGACGACGGACGAAATTGTTGGAACGAAGTCCTGCGTAAAATAAAGGTACAAACCGCCGACGAGAACGATAAAGTCGTCTTCTACACCTCGCTCTACCGGACATACGAGCGGATGATTTGTCTCTCGGAATCCGGACGGTATTACAGCGCCTTCGACAATCAGGTGCACGACGACAACGGCATCCCCTTCTATACCGACGACTGGGTGTGGGATACCTATCGCGCCACCCATCCGCTACGCATTTTGATAGAACCGGACATGGAATCCCACATGGTCAATTCCTACATCCGGATGGCGCAGCAGACCGTCGAGGGTTGGATGCCCACCTTTCCCGAAGTCACGGGCGACAGTCACCGGATGAACGGTAATCATGCCGTCGCCGCGGTCTGGGACGCCTACGCCAAAGGTCTGCGCGGATTCGATTTGGAAGCCGCCTATCGTGCCTGTAAGGGCGCCCTGACCGAAAAATCGTTACTGCCCTGGACCCGGACACCGAATACCGAACTGGATACGTTCTACCTCCAAAACGGCTATTTCCCCGCATTGCACCCCCAGGAGCAGGAGACGGTGAAAGAAGTACATCCGAAAGAGAAGCGGCAATCGGTAGCCGTCACCCTGGCGACCTGCTACGACGACTGGTGTTTAGCTCAAATAGCCAAAGAGCTGGGCAAGGACGCCGATTATGCGTATTTTCTACATCGTTCGTCCAACTACCGCAACCTCTACAATGCTCAAACCGGCTTTTTCCATCCCAAAGACAAACAGGGAGCGTTCATTGAGCCGTTCGACTATCGTTTTTCGGGCGGACAGGGTGCCAGAGACTATTACGACGAAAACAACGGCTGGACCTATCGGTGGGATGTACAGCACAATCCCGAAGATTTAATCCGGCTGATGGGCGGCGCCGATCGTTTCGTCGAACAGCTGGATCGTACCTTTCGGGAACCGTTGGGTACGGGCAAATATGCCTTTTACGCCCTATTGCCCGACCAGACGGGTAATGTAGGACAGTTTTCGATGGCCAACGAGCCGTCGCTTCACATCCCCTACCTCTACAACTACGCCGGACAGTCCTGGAAAACCCAAAAGAGGATACGCGAGTTGCTCGACCAATGGTTTCGCAACGACTTAATGGGTATTCCGGGCGACGAGGATGGTGGCGGCATGTCGGCCTTTGTTATCTTTTCGATGATAGGTTTTTACCCCGTGACGCCCGGTCAGCCTCGGTATGCGATTGGGAGTCCCGGTTTTGAGCGTGTAGAGATACATCTGGGCAACGGTCATTGCTTTGAGGTCGTCGCCGAAAACTGCTCGAAAGAGAACAAATACATTCAATCGGCCACGCTGAACGGCAAAAACCTGGAACAGGCATGGCTGCATCACGACGATATCGAAAACGGCGGCATACTCAAACTTATCATGGGGAACAGGGCTAATCCAAAATGGGGAACGAATGAGTGTTTAGTGATTAGTGATTAATTGTTCACCTTCGGCGGTCTTCTTTGAAGAAACAGAAAGAGAAAGAATATTAAGGGGGAGACTCCCCCCCCCCCTAATTCTCTTTCTCTTTCTTCGTGTTTCGTGATGAATCAGAGCGAATCCGCACTCATCACTCATCACTCATCGCTAAATTTAGCGTCGGATAACAATTTATTTTGCAAATAAACACTATTTTTGCAGCGATTGCTTAAAATATAACGCTTGAACAGATGCGACACGCCTTGAAAAATGCCCTTGATACGCTATCCAACGGAGGGGTGATCATCTATCCTACCGATACGGTGTGGGGAATCGGATGTGATGCGACGAACGAAAATGCCGTGGAACGAATTTATACGATAAAAAAAAGAACACATGCCAAATCGATGCTGATACTGACGGACGATGTCGAAAAACTTTCCGATTATATCGAAAATGTACCCGAAATGGCCTTGAAACTGATCCGACTGTCCGACAGACCGCTGACGATCATCTACCCTCACGCAAAAAATCTCGCCCCGAACCTGATTGCCGATGACGGATCGGTCGGCATCCGGATTACAACCGAACGCTTCTCTAAAAACCTGTGTAAACAATTCGGAAAACCGATCGTTTCCACGTCGGCTAACATCGCCGATAAACGTTCTCCCGCTAACTTCAACGAAATAACCGAAGAGATAAAAAAAGAAGTAGACTATGTCGTCACCTGTCGAAGATACGAAACCGTCGGTCGTTCCCCGTCGACCATCATCAGGATTGATAACGAAAACCGGTTGGAAATTATAAGAAAATGAACGAATGAGTAAACAAAAGTTGGCATACATCTATCTCTTCTTCGACCTGACGGCGGCGGCGCTGACTTGGAGTGTCTTCATTTTCTTTAGAAAAATAGTGAATGAAGGACTCGCTTTCGAAAGCTTGTCGATGCTCTTCCCTAACTTCAACTTCTACGGCAGCCTGTTCATTTTCCCACTCTGCAGCCTGTTCTTTTTTATCATGTCGGGATTCTATTTGAAACCCGTCAGACTCTCTCTCTCGCAGGTCTTCTTCAACACCTTCCTGACGACATTCATCACGTCGGTCGTCGTCTTTTTTATCCTGCTCTTAGACGATATCGTCACCTCCTATCAATACTATTATTACTCCTTGTGCGCCCTGTTCTGCCTCCTGTTTGTCTCCACCTTGCTGTTCAGAACGGCCATCACACTGCTCATCCGGCATAAATGTAAAACAAAAAATAGTAAATGGAAAATCAATACCCTCATCTTGGGAACAGGTCGAAACGCCGTCAAAGCTCAATACGAACTGAAAAAAAGAGCACCATACAACCATTTCACAGGCTATGTCAGGATTGACTGCTCCGACGAAAGTAAAAATGCGACCCCTGTACTCGGCGGAATAGCCGACCTGAATAGGATTGTTACAAACACCAAAGCGGAAGAAATCGTCATCGCCGTCGAAAACATTACCGACCAACAGCTCTACCGATTGATAAACCGGCTGTTCAAATGCAATATAAACATCAGAATCGTCCCGAACCTCTACGAACGGTTTTCGGGCAATATAAAAATGCCCGACTTCAAACAAAATCCCTTTGCCTGCCTCTCGGAACCCTCTATCTCGGAATGGGAAAGCTGTGTCAAACGTTTCGGCGACATCCTCTTCTCGGCGCTGGCCCTGGCGCTGATCTGTCCGCTGATCGGCGTCTTTGCCGTCCTGATAAAAAAAGAAAATAACGGCTCGGTGTTCTACCTCCAAGAACGTATCGGAAAAAACGGTCGAGCGTTCAACATCGTCAAACTGCGGACAATGTATGCCGACGCCGAAAAAGAAACCCCTCAACTGAGTTCGCCCACCGATGCCAGAGTAACCAAAATCGGTACCTTCCTGCGGAAATACCGACTGGACGAAATCCCCCAGTTCTGGAACGTGATCAAAGGCGATATGAGTCTGGTCGGCCCCCGACCCGAACGACAATACTATATCGACAAAATTACGGCAAAAGCACCATACTACTGCCTGCTATACAAAATAAGACCGGGACTGACCTCCTGGGGGCCGATAAAAATCGGTTATGCCGACACACTGGATAAAATGATCGAACGACTAAACTACGACCTGCTTTATATGAATAATATGTCGCTGCCGAATGACCTTAAAATACTAATTTTGACAGTCGAAATCATCTTTAAAGGAAAAGGTATCTAATTATTAAACTCACAACACACAACGCACAATCCCCCTCAGACCGACAATGCAAACACAAAAGTGGTACATAAACACGATAGCCCAATGCCGGAAACGTATCAAACACCGTCATTTTGTACTGGCATTAAGCCTCCTCGTAGGCATCCTCACCTCACTGGCAACCACGCTACTCAAAAATGTCATTCACCTGATACAAAAACTGCTGACATCGGGCTTCAGCCTCGACAATGTCAACTACTGGTTCCTGGTCTTTCCCGCCATCGGGATAACCATCTCATCCCTCTTTGTCCGATATATCGTAAAAGACGACATCAGTCACGGCGTTACGCGGATCCTCTATGCCATTTCGCAGCGCAAAAGCATCATCAAACTGCACAACGTCTGGACATCACTCGTCGGAAGTTCCATCACCATCGGTTTCGGCGGTTCCGTCGGCGCCGAAGCGCCTATCGTACTGACAGGATCGGCCATCGGCTCCAACCTGGGGAAACTCTTCAAATTAGACCAGAAAACCCTTATGCTACTGGTTGGCTGCGGAGCGGCAGGCGCTATCGGCGGCATCTTCAAAGCCCCGATCACCGGACTTGTCTTTACTCTGGAAGTCCTGATGCTCGACATGACCATGACCTCTATCGTTCCGCTACTCATCTCTTCGATCACCGCAACATCGCTGACCTATTTGCTGACCGGAAGCTCATTCATGTTCCATTTCACCACCTACGAACCGTTCAGCGTCGGACGAATCCCGTATATCATCCTGCTCGGCATCGTCTGCGGACTGGTTTCGCTCTACTTCACCAGATCCATGAACCGGATCGAACGCCTGTTCCGCCGAATCGACAAACCCTATCGGAAAATCATGTTGGGAGGCGTCATTCTCAGCATCCTGATCTTCCTGTTCCCCCCGCTGTACGGCGAAGGATACGAAATTATCGAAGCCCTGCTCAACGGACACGCCGACTCGACATTAGACCGAAGCTTCTTCCTCAACTTTGAAGATAACCCCTGGATACTGCCGCTCTACCTGACACTGATTGTCGGCTTCAAAGTATTTGCATCGGCGGCAACAACCGGTGCCGGCGGTGTCGGCGGGATCTTTGCACCATCGCTCTTCATGGGTGCGCTGGTCGGATTTGTCGTCTCACGGGTGTTCAACATGCTGGGGATACCGTTACCCGAAGAGAACTTCGCGCTGGCGGGGATGTCGGGACTCATTTCGGGCGTGATGCACGCGCCGCTGACAGGAATATTCCTCATTGCCGAACTGACAGGCGGATACAACCTCTTTATGACCCTGATGATCGTATCGGTCGTATCATACATTACCATTGTAATTTTCGAGCCTCACAGTTTGTACGCAACGCGACTGGCGCAAAAGGGCGAACTGCTGACACACCACAAAGATAAGGCGGTACTCACCCTGTTGAAGACCGAAAACGTTGTAGAAACGGATCTAAAAACAGTTTCGCCCGAAATGACACTGGGCGAGCTGGTAAAAGCCATTTCACAATCGAACAGAAACATCTTTCCGGTGGTAGACGCCGAAGGTATTTTGACCGGAATTGTATTGTTAGACGAAGTACGGAATATCATGTTCCGTCCCGAACTCTACAACAGATTCAGGGTGGCGCAACTGATGATATTTCCCCCCGCAACAATCAACATCAACATGCAGATGGAAAAGGTGATGGAAATCTTTGAAGATACTAACGCATGGAACCTGCCCGTTGTAGACGATGAAAAACATTATATGGGTTATGTCTCAAAATCAAAAATATTTAACTCCTACCGGAGAGTGCTGGTACATTTTTCAGACGACTAACGACGAACGACCGGCGTCCGACTACCGATCACAAATAACAAACGACATACAAGTATGAAAAAGGATGTAACCTACGCAGAAGCGATCGCCGAATTACAAAAACTCAATGCCGAGTTGGAAAACAATCAGGAAGCGGACATTGATTCGATTGTAGAAAAGATAAAAAGGGCGACCAAACTCATCAATCAATGTAAAAAAACGCTGCACAACATAGACAAGGAAATCGAAAGACAACTGAATGGCATTGATGTCTGACTTCCTTAAAGAAAGAGAAAGAGAATTAGGGGGGGGAAGTCTCCCCCTCGCTTCAGCCCGCCTGCGGCGGTCTTCCGCTACCCCCTCTGCGGGGCTCCGCCCCGCAACGCCCCGAAAGACAGTGATTAAATAGTGATTAGTGTTTAGCGATTAGTGATTAATCATAAAGACAGTGCTTAAATAGTGATTAGTGTTTAGCGATTAGTGATTAATCATAGCGAATCCGCACTAAACACTAAACACTAATCACTAATCACTAAACACGGTCGGTTTGCT
>JAIRTG010000216.1 GCA_031255055.1 Prevotellaceae bacterium | reverse complement strand
AGCGTTGTGTACTGCTCAGATTTTATACAGATCGACTTCTTCCTGTTTGAAGGCGTTGATAAATTCGGCATGTTTGCGGACTTCGGCTTCACCGTAATTCAAATAAATCTCGGCCGACTTGCGGAACATGTCGTCGCGACTTGCGTCGATGACCAGCAGATAGCCCATCAGAATATGTCCTGCCATCTCGACCAGACGGCGGGCGCAAAAATCGAGGTATTCGCTGTTTTTCGACTCGGTGACTTGCGTAACGGCTTTTTCGTATAATCCGGTCATTGCCGTCAGACGTTTACGTAAAGAATCGAACGCCGGACCGATCGGTGTCGTTTCGTACTCGCGGATACGTTTCAGATATGTGCCGGTGGTGACGTGGCGGATGGCCGCAACAACCTGTAATTGCGAAGTACCTTCGTAGATGGTCAGGATGCGAGCGTCACGATAGAGGCGTTCACAGGCGTAATCTTTCATAAATCCCGAACCGCCGTGCACCTGAATGCAATCGTAGGCGTTCTGATTGGCATATTCGCTGGCAAACATTTTCAGCATCGGTGTGAAAGCGTCTGCCTTTTTTTGGTATTCCTTGTATTCGGCTTTTTCTTCGGGCGCAAGTTTGCGTTCGGCTTCGATGGCTTCCCATGCTTTGTAAACATCCACAAAGCGGGTCGTTTCGTAGAGCAGTGCACGTGAAGCGTCGAGTTTTGCCTTCATCATCGAAACCAGTTCGTAAACAGCCGGAAATTCGATAATCGCCTTTCCGAACTGACGACGGTCTTTGGCATAGGCCAATGCTTCTTCGCAGGCCGCGTGAGAAAGGCCTACCGATTGAGCGCCAACCCCTAAACGAGCACCGTTCATCAACGACATCACGTATTTTATCAGCCCTAAACGACGGGCGCCTACCAGTTTCGCAGGCACATTTGTGAATACCAGTTCGCAAGTAGGCGAGCCTTTGATACCGAGTTTGTTTTCGATGCGGCGTACTTTGATTTTGTCGTCGTGTTGATTGTCTACCACAAAATAAGAAAGTCCTCGTCCGTCGCTTGTCCCTTCTTCGGAACGTGCCAACACTAGTTTAATCTGTGCGTCGCCGTTGGTGATGAAGCGTTTGACGCCGTTCAACACCCATTGGCCGTCTTTTTCGGTTGCTTTGAGCTGTACGGCTTGCAGGTCGGAACCGGCATCGGGTTCGGTCAGGTCCATCGAGCAGGTTTCGCCTTTGCATACACGGGGCAGAAATTCGTCTTTGATCGCTTCCGAAGCAAATTCCTGAATCGTTTCGGCGCAGTCCTGCAACCCCCAAATGTTGGCAAATCCGGCGTCGGCACGCGAAACAAGTTCGGCCGCCATGACGTATGGTATCATCGAGAAGTTCATACCGCCGTATTTGCGCGGCAACGACATGCCGTATAGTCCGGCCTGTGCCAGCGTATCGTGATTTTGTTGCGTTCCCGGCGCGTAAACAACGCGGTTGTTCTCTACTTGCGGGCCGTCGTGGTCGACGTTTTCGGCATTCGGCGCGATTATTTCGCCGCAGATTTCGCCTACAATTTCGAGGACTTTTTCGTAATTGTCGATGGTGTCTTCAAAATCGCGTGAAGCATAATCATAGTTATCTTTGTCGGCATAATTCCGCTCTTTCAGTTCGACGATGTGTTGCATCAAATCGTGTCGGAGCTGGAATTTTAAGGCCGGATTATCTAAAAAAAAGTTAGCCATATTCTTTATTTTTGGGATTGGGCAGCAGGATGATGGGTAACGTTCGGTATGTCCGACGGTTTATCCGTTTTGGTTCACACGTTGCAGTTCCGGTCATCCCGACCGCTGATGGTTCTACTTACTGTTTTTTTTATAATACTTAATCATTTTCGGAATCACTTCTTCGATTGTTCCGGTGATTACATAGTTGGCAATGGTGTTGATCGGTGCATTGGGGTCGCTGTTGATCGAGATAATCATGGCGCTTTCCTGCATACCGGCGATGTGTTGAATCTGTCCCGAAATGCCACAGGCGATATACAGTTTCGGTCGCACGGTTGTACCGGTCTGTCCGATTTGGCGTTCGTGGTCGGCCAGTCCCGCGTCGACGGCAGCGCGTGAAGCGCCGACTTCTCCGCCCAGCACATTGGCCAGTTCGTACAGCAGTTGAAAGTTTTCGGGAGACCCGACGCCATAACCGCCCGAAACAATGATCGGAGCCGATTTCAGGTTGACTTTCGACTTTTCGATATGGCGTTCGATGATTTCGATGACAAAGTCGGCATCCGAAACGTAGTTTGAAACGTCGAGTTGTTGTGTTTCGCCTTTATAGTTTTCGTCTTTGATTTCTTTTTTCATCACGCCTTCGCGGACGGTTGCCATTTGCGGACGGCATTCGGGGTTTACGATCGTGGCTACAATGTTTCCGCCGAAAGCGGGTCGTATCTGATAGAGCAGATTTTCGTATGTTTTTCCGGCTTTTTTGTCCTGATAGTTACCGATTTCGAGTGAAGTACAGTCGGCCGTCAGTCCGCTGAACAGCGCCGACGAAACGCGCGGTCCCAAATCGCGACCGACCGACGTAGCGCCCATCAGTGCGATTTGCGGTTTTTTTTCTTTGAAAAGATTCACCAGCAACGACGTGTGTGGGAGCGAAGTGTAGGGTGCCAGCCGTTTATCGTCGGCCAGATAGAGGGTATCCACGCCGTAGGGGAACACCTGTTTACCGATCTTGTCGAGGTGGTGACCTGCCGCAACGGCTTCCAGTTTACAATTCAACTGATCGGCCAAAGAACGTCCTTTGGTCAACAGTTCCAAGCTGACATCGCCTGCAATGCCATCTTCTATTTCGAGATAGACGAATATGTTGTTCATTTCTTCCGATAAATTACCCAATGGTATGATTAACAATTAACTCTTTCATTAAATCTTCGATATCGCTATCGGCCGGCGAGAGTTTTTTACTTTCTTTTGCGGCGAAGACAACGCTTTCGATTTGTTTTACTTTTGTCGGCGATCCGCTCAATCCGAGCCATTTGGATTCGTGTTCGATATCGCCTGTTCCCCATTCGTTGATATTCAGATAGGGACATGTAGTATAAAGGTTGCCGTAGTCGACATCTTTTTCTTGTTGTTCCGAAGGGGTTGCGGCTCGTTTATACTTGACGGTCAGTTTTGCGTGTCGCGGGCGACAGGGGGCAGCCGAGCCATTGACTGTGACCAGCATCGGTAACGGTCCTTTGACGACTTCCACGCCTCGTTCAAGACGGCGTTTAACGGTGATCGTTCCGTCTGTTATCTGCTGAATTTCTTCCGCGTATGTAATTTGCGGCAGGCCTAACTTTTCGGCCACCTGTGGGCCTACTTGTGCCGTATCGCCATCGATAGCCTGCCGTCCGCAGACAATCAGATCGACTTTACCCATTTTGCGGATAGCGCACGAAAGTGCGTAAGAAGTAGCCAGGGTATCGGAACCGGCAAATTCACGTCCGCTCAACACACATCCGCAGTCGGCTCCACGGTACAGGCTTTCGCGAACAATTTCGGCAGCTCTGGCGGGTCCCATCGTGAGGACATTCACAGTTACACCTTTCATTTTTTCCTTTAAACGAAGCGCTTGTTCCAACGCATTCAAATCTTCGGGATTGAAGATAGCGGGCAGTGCGGCGCGATTGACTGTTCCATCGGCTTTCATCGCATCTTTTCCCACGTTGCGCGTATCGGGCACTTGTTTGGCAAGAACTACAATGTTGAAACTCATATTTGTTGTTACTTTTAAAATTAAATTATTTTGGTACGTTTTTTCA
This sequence comes from Prevotellaceae bacterium, assembly GCA_031255055.1. Lineage (GTDB taxonomy): Bacteria > Bacteroidota > Bacteroidia > Bacteroidales > Paludibacteraceae > JAIRTG01. Next base: position 1,696 of record JAIRTG010000216.1, on the reverse strand, counting down.
AAATTCCGACAAATGTACTATTTTTTGTTGGGGACACAATATGTTTCTGCACAAAATATGGTAAATGTGCAGGAATTGCTTCCTACACTGACGAGTGTTTAGTAACAGCAACCGTGCTTTGAGATGTTGCCTTCGGCGGATGCACCGTTATTCGGATTCGTGATTCAACCTTAATCGTGTTTAGTGATTAATCATAGCGAATCCGCACTCATCACTAATCGCTAAACACTAAATAGCGCACCCTGCCTTGTGCTGTGCCAAACCGCTTGTTATGTGCTGTGTATTTTCTTTTTATTCAAATAATTCGTGTAGTTTCTGTTGTAAATTTTTTTTATCAGGCAATTGCGTTTGATATTCGGATACCATTGTCGGGGATAAAGAACGACTCAATGCGTATTCTACGACTTCGTTGTCTTTATCTTTACACAATAATATTCCGATACTGGGATTTTCATTTGGTTTTCTGACATCTCGATCCAAAGCTTCCAAGTAAAAATTAAGTTGACCTAAATGTTCCGGTTTAAACTTGTCTGCTTTCAGTTCAAATGCTACCAAACATTGTAAACCTCTATGAAAGAACAATAAATCAACAAAAAAGTCTCCGTTCCCAACCTGAAGTCGATACTCCTCACCAACTAAAAGAAAATCTTTTCCCAGTTCGAGAATAAAGTTTTTTAACTGTGTAATCAACCCTTTTTGCAATTCTTTCTCAGAATGCGATTCGGGTAGGCCAAGAAATTCAAAATATATAGCTATCTTTAAAGGCATTTGCAATGTTTGGATACGTAGTTTTTAGAGAAGTGGATATTTTTTAATTTCCAATCATTGTTCGCTCATACACTCCACTATTAATTTGACGTTCTAATTCTCGAGAGCTATATCTTTCTTGGATAGATAGGTGAATGTAAAATTCTTTTTCTTCGACTGTTTTTGCTCGGCTGAGAATTGTGAGGTTGTTCGTCCAACTAATTTCTCTCAGCAGTGCTGAGAGTCTTGATTCATTCTTGTATGTTTCATAAAATTGTTTCATCCTCCAAAGGTTTTTATCCGAAAATCCTTTTAAAGAGGGATCCTGCTTTTGTAAATAATTAGCGAGTTCTTTCACTACGGATTGTCCCCAATCGGCATTTTCCATTCGCTCGTGAATATATCTACCCACATTCCAGTATAAATCAATCAGTTCTTTGTTTACGGATTTAACGGCGTTCCACTGAGATTGCTTTATTAGTGAAATTATGTCGGAAAATTCTTGTTCTCTACGAAGTTGCATATTTATATTTTTTCTTTCAAAGATATCGCTCATTGTATGTTTATTACTTCAATTGCTTTTTCCGGCAACTCATCTTTTCCTTACTACGAAAACGTACTTTTTCATTGTGTTTCTCTATTTTATGTTTATTCTTGTTTTACTTATCGTTTCGCTTTACCGTACCACCGCTTGCCGATAACTTGTTTATTACAGTAACAAAACTACACAATAAACACAAAATACTAAGAAGAGAAGAGATTTTTTTAGGGGGGGGGGGGAAGTCGCCCCCTCGCTTCAGCCGCCTACGGCGTCTTCCGCTACCCCCTCTGCGGGGCGCTGCCCCGCAACGCCCCGTAAGACAGTGATTAAATAGTGATTAGTGATTAGTGTTTAGTGATTAACAATTAATCATTAATGATTAAACATGGCGAACTTGCTAATCACTAA
>JAIRTG010000215.1 GCA_031255055.1 Prevotellaceae bacterium | reverse complement strand
TTAGTGATTAGCAAGTTCGCCATGTTTAATCATTAATGATTAATTGTTAATCACTAAACACTAATCACTAATCACTATTTAATCACTGTCTTACGGGGCGTTGCGGGGCAGCGCCCCGCCGAGGGGGTAGCGGAAGACCGCCAACGGCGGGCAGAAGCGAGGGGGAGACTTCCCCCCCCCTAATTCTCTTTCTCTTTCTTGAAGGAAGACCGGACAGCAGATTGTAGCGTGAGAAACTTCACCACCCTAAATCTCTTTCTCTCTCTTGAAGGAAGAGCGCACGGCAGACCGTAGCGAGGAAAGACGCTCACTTAAGCACTTCCTTAAAATGAAACGACAATTTGACAGTCCCGTACAGCGCGTCGGTCGACACTTTAGCTGTTATTTATGTCCAAATTGGCAGAAAACGGTATTGGCACAGATTCTGCTAAAACCGCGTGCAGCAAAATTAAAACTCAAATAATAACTTAAAAATTTAAAGTATGAACATTAAACCGTTAGCAGATCGCGTGCTGGTAAAACCGGCGCCGGCAGAAGAAAAAACAGTAAGCGGAATCATTATTCCCGATTCGGCAAAAGAAAAACCGTTGAAAGGTGAGGTTCTTGCAACCGGAAAAGGAACGAAAGATGAAGAGATGGTTGTTGCTGTTGGCGACAATGTGTTGTATGGCAAATACGCCGGAACTGAACTCGAATGGGAAGGCGATAAGTATTTGATTATGCGTCAATCGGATATTTTGGCGATAATCTAACACTCCGATATAAATCCGGTTAAACGGATTTTGAGGAATATGTAAAAAATAAACTGTAATAATAACTATTAAATCGAAAAAAGATGGCTAAAGAAATTCTTTTTAATATCGATGCACGCGACCAGTTGAAAAAAGGTGTCGACGAGCTGGCTAATGCGGTAAAAGTAACGCTTGGACCCAAAGGCCGTAATGTAATCATTGAGAAAAAATTCGGTGCACCTCATATCACAAAAGATGGGGTGACTGTTGCGAAAGAAATCGAATTGGAAGACCCGTTCCAAAACCTGGGCGCACAGTTGCTGAAAGAAGTCGCTTCGAAAACCGGCGACGATGCCGGCGACGGGACTACAACGGCTACCGTGCTGGCTCAGTCTATCGTGAGCGTGGGATTGAAAAACGTAACCGCAGGCGCTAATCCGATGGATTTGAAACGAGGTATCGACAAAGCGGTGACGGCTGTTGTTGAAAATCTGGCGAAACAATCGCAAACCGTCGGCGATAACTATGACAAAATCGAACAGGTTGCTTCCGTGTCGGCAAATAACGATGCCTCGATCGGTAAGCTGATTGCCGACGCAATGCGTAGAGTCTCTAAAGACGGCGTTATCACGATCGAAGAAGCGAAAGGAACCGATACGACAATCGACGTTGTTGAAGGAATGCAATTCGACAGGGGATATATTTCGGCTTATTTCGTGACCAATACCGAAAAAATGGAAGTGGAAATGGAAAAACCGCATATCCTTATCTACGATAAAAAAATTTCTAACCTGAAAGAATTTTTACCGATACTGGAAACTTCTGTACAAACGGGACGCCCGCTGTTGATTATTGCCGAAGATGTCGACAGCGAAGCTTTGACTACGTTGGTTGTAAACCGTCTTCGTTCCCAATTGAAAATCTGTGCGGTAAAAGCTCCCGGATTCGGCGACCGTCGCAAAGAAATGTTGGAAGATATCGCCGTACTGACGGGCGGAACGGTTATTTCCGAAGAAAAAGGAATTCAGTTGGAAGCTGCTACGCTGGAAATGTTGGGTACGGCCGACAAAATTACGGTTGATAAAGACAATACCGTGATCGTAAACGGCGCCGGTGCAAAAGATGCTATCGAAGCTCGTATCGGACAAATCAAAATGCAAATTGCCGCTACTACGTCCGATTACGACCGCGAAAAATTGCAGGAACGTTTGGCAAAATTGTCGGGCGGGGTAGCTGTTCTTTATGTCGGCGCGGCGTCCGAAGTGGAAATGAAAGAAAAGAAAGATCGTGTCGACGATGCACTGAGCGCTACTCGTGCGGCTATCGAAGAAGGTATCGTTCCAGGTGGCGGCGTGGCCTATATCCGTGCTATCGACGGGCTTGTAAGCGTAAAAACGGACAACGACGATGAAGAAATCGGCGTGGCCATTGTGAGACGCGCGATCGAAGAACCGCTTCGTCAAATTGTCGAAAACGCAGGAAAAGAAGGCGCGGTAGTCGTACAAAAAGTACGCGAAGGCAAGGACGATTTCGGCTACAATGCCCGTACCGACGCATACGAAAACTTCTTTAAAGTCGGCGTCGTCGACCCTGCAAAAGTCGCACGTATTGCCCTCGAAAATGCCGCTTCAATTGCGGGCATGTTCCTGACAACCGAATGTGTTGTCATAGAGAAAAAAGAAGAAAATCCCGCTCCGGCTATGCCGATGGGTGGCGGAATGGGCGGTATGATGTAATACCTTTTTTGAAAATACTTACTATCGAAACACCGGGCAGCTATCTTGTCCGGTGTTTTTTGTTCGCCCAGTTGAAAGCATACACCTCTAAATTGGATAGAAATAAGGTTGTCCGCTCGCATGGATTTCCGATCCGTGCGAGCGGAATGTCCGAACTGTGATTCTTGTGATTTGGATGATTGGTGTGATGTTCCTCTTCGTTTCCTACAAAAGGGAGTTTTGAATAAAGTTGCGTAGCAACCAATCACTGTTTACTCTGCCTTTTCACCGCCGTACACCCAGCGATTCCCCGCCCCGATCTCTTTCACATCCGCAGAAAAGCGTTCTTGCAGGTATTGGCTGAATATCCTCGCGCCCCTGTAATTCAAATGGGTGACGTCCCCATAGCAGGAATCGGGCAACTGGAACGTGGAATAATCCATATACTTAACGTCAGGCATGTAAGCGTCGTG
>JAIRTG010000210.1 GCA_031255055.1 Prevotellaceae bacterium | reverse complement strand
AGCTTTCAATGTTTTATATTACCGCACGATAGGAATCGTGCGGTAGCGAGGGGGTTTGAATACGCGAGCCGCGGGTTTGAGTCCGCGAGCCGCGGGTTTGAGTCCGCGAGCCGCGGATTTAAATCTACGAGCCGCAGATTTAAATCTACGAGCCGCGGATTTAAATCTATGAGCCGCGGATTTGAGACTATGACTTGCAGGGAAACGTCGCGATAATGTACGTTGAGATATTTGTAAGTAATGAAGAGTGAAGAATGAAGAGTGATTAGTGTTTAGTGATTAGTGATTAACGATTAGTGATTAACGATTGATTGTTAAACATGGCGAACTTGCTAATCACTAATCACTAATCACTAAACACTTATCACTATTTAATCACTGTCTTACGGGGCGTTGCGGGGCCGCGCCCCGCAGAGGGGGTAGCGGAAGACCGCGCAGCGGGCTGAAGCGAGGGGGAGACTTCCCCCCCCCTAATTCTCTTTCTCTTCTTTGTGTTTAATAGTTTAAACACGAATCGCTAAATACGAACCATTTTCTTACGGATATGCGACAATTTGAAATGCTCCCCTCTGAAACTTTATGGCGAACGGCAAATCTACTTTTTGTGCAGAAGGATGCGAAATGTGGTTCCGACGTTGATTTCGGACTGCTTGACGAAGATTTTTCCACCGTGATATTCTTCTACAATCCGTTTTACAAGCGATAGACCAAGTCCCCAACCTCGCTTCTTGGTGGTGAAGCCGGGCGTGAATATCGCTTTGTGCTGTTTCTTTTCGACGCCTTTGCCGGTGTCTTTTACGTCTATAATGACCTCGTCGCCCTTTTCTTCTACGTCGATGGTGATGCTCCCGCTTCCGTCCATCGCGTCGATGGCGTTTTTGCACAGGTTTTCTATCACCCATTCAAATAACGGGACGTTCAACTTGACGATCGTCGGAGGTCCGGCGGGAAAGTGTGTGCTGATTTTTATCTTCTGGGAGGAACGGTTTATCATGTATTTTACGGTGGTGTCGATTGTCCGGTTCAGGTTTTCGGACTCCAGCGTCGGCGCCGACCCGATTTTTGAAAATCGCTCGGCTATGATTTTTAACCGTCGGACGTCTTTGTCCATTTCGTCGAGCAACCCGTCGTCGGGATGACGGCTCCTGAATAGCTCCATCCACGCTAATAGCGACGAAATCGGCGTGCCGAGCTGATGCGCCGTCTCTTTCGAAAGACCAACCCATACCTGATTCTGCTCGGCTTTCTTGGCGCTCGAAAAGGCAAAAAATGAAATGAGTATGAATATCGTTATCACGCCAAACTGGATGTAGGGAAAATAGTAGAGCCATTTTAAGAGTCGCGAGTCGTCGAAATAACAATAGTGTTTCAGGTTTTCGTCCAGATAGATTTCGATGACGGGCTTCGATTCTTTCATCCGGTTGATCTGCTTGTTGAAAAACGCTTCCCGGTTGTTCGTCGGGACGTTGATGTTGCGATGGGTGTCTACGTTGCCCTCTTTGTCGGTAATGACGATGGGAATGGTGGTGTTGTCGGCTATTATTTTGTGAAAAAAGTCGATGTCGGTGTCTTCGTCGGCCAGAATAATCCGACGCATCGCTTCGGCCCATACTTTCACTTTCTTCTGCTCTTCGATGGCAAGCGATTTCGATAGACTGTTGGTGAAAAAGGTGGATACTACCACAATGACCAGGGCGATGATGATGAATCCGAGCTTCAGACGCTGAGATACGGTGTGTAGTTTGTTTTTGTTGATCATACGAAACAGGTATTGGGACGCTCTATAAACGCCAAAGTTAGACAAAAAGTATACATGCAGGGTGTCGACCTGCGTCGGCTGTGAGGAATTATTGCGTCTCGGAGGGACTCACGGACGTCGAAGGGAACGGAACCCTTGAGGGAGGATTCCGAAAATAATGCTACTTTTGCCGAAGATATTTTTTAATAAACAGCTATACAAACAGCTATACAAACAGCTATGCACTCTTCGCTATTGGTTCTCTTCAAAACAGCCCTCGATTTTCTGAAAAAAGATTTTCATCCGGCAGCCTATATCTATACGTTCGCGCTCGCCTTTACGCTGATTGCCGTCAATTATTCGACCGACTTGTATCAGACCTACATTGTGGCGAGCTATCACAACGGTAATTCCGTCAGGGTGTTTTTTATGTTCTATACGGCGGTCTATTTTTGTGCGGCAATACCCGTTTTGCTCCTCAGGAAGAGCTACGATGTTCTCGGTAATCCGGCGTTTTACTTCAAAAGCTTGTTTTTTATCTTTCTGTATGCCCTGTCGGTGGGATTCTATGACTATCATGCGTGGACTATCCCGTCGCTCACCAATCTGGATAACTATTATATCTTCCGGCTCATCTCCCGCTTCAAAAGCTGTGTTTGTATCCTGCTGCCGCTTTTTCTGTACAAAACACTGTTCGATAAAAAAATAGAAGGCGTCTACGGACTGACAAAAAATTCGAAGCATCTGGATGCCTATTCGATGGTGTTTCTGATGCTGCTCCCTTTTTTAATCGGCGTTTCGTTCACGTCCGATTTTTTGACGGCCTATCCCCAATTCAGGCCGTGGCGCTATGCAAACGCACTGGAACTGCCGGTGTGGTTGAACGCTTTGCTCTATGAAGTTGTGTATGCGCTCGATTTTGTTAACACCGAACTTCTTTTCCGTGGCGCGATGGTCATCGGAATGACGGCGATTATGGGACCGAAAGCCGTGTTGCCCATGATTGTGTTTTATGCTTCGATTCATTTCGGTAAGCCGTTGGGCGAAACCGTGTCGTCCGTCTTTGGCGGTTATGTGCTGGGAACCCTGGCCTGTCAGACCAAACATATCTGGGGAGGCGTCATTGCACATATCGGTATCGCACTCACGATGGAAATCATGGGCTTCGTTCACCACTATCTGCTTGGGAGTTAATTTATATGAAACGGCTGGCGCTCCCAATAAATTAATCGTTTTCCACAGGTTGCCGTTCTCTGATTATTCCGTACTTTTGTCCGGCCTATTTAACAACATGTTAAACTTAAAATCATCATTAACAATATGTACGAAAATTTCAAATCACATCTGCAGGAAGAACTGAGCGGCATCGAAAAGGCCGGATTATACAAAAATGAACGGATAATCACTTCGCCCCAGGGGGCCGTCATCCGCGTTTCCGACGGAAAGGAAGTGCTGAACTTCTGCGCAAACAACTACTTGGGTCTGTCCAACAATCCGTCTCTCATCGACGCCGCCAAAAAAGCGCTGGATACGCACGGATATGGTGTTTCATCCGTGCGTTTTATTTGCGGTACGCAGGACATACACAAAACGCTGGAAGCCGCTATCTCGACGTTTTTCGGAACGGAAGACGCTATTCTGTACGCCGCCTGTTTCGACGCCAACGGAGGCGTCTTTGAACCGTTGCTGACTGAAAAAGACGCAATTATTTCCGACGCGCTGAATCATGCGTCGATTATCGACGGTGTGCGCTTGTGCAAGGCACAGCGCTATCGCTACGCAAATGCCGATATGAACGACCTTGAACAGCAATTGAAAAAAGCACAGGCACAGCGTTTCCGACTCATCGTGACCGACGGCGTATTTTCGATGGACGGAAATGTGGCGCCGCTCGATAAAATTTACGAACTGGCGGGAAAATACAATGCAATGGTCATGGTGGACGAATCGCATTCGGCGGGAGTTGTCGGCAAAACCGGACGCGGCGTGACCGAAGTCTATGACCTGAAAGGCCGGATAGAAATTATAACCGGTACGCTGGGAAAAGCTTTCGGAGGCGCAATAGGAGGATTCACCACCGGTCGAAAAGAGATTATCGACATGCTCCGTCAGCGTTCGCGACCCTATCTTTTCTCCAATTCGATACCGCCGATGGTTGCCGCTGCCGGCGTCCGGATGTTCGAGATGATGAGCCAAACCAACGAACTGCAGGACAAACTGCATGAAAATACCGCCTATTTCGTCGATAAAATGATAGCCGCAGGCTTCGACATCAAACCGACCGAATCGGCCATTTGCGCCGTGATGCTCTACGACGCCAAACTGTCGCAAGACGTGGCCGCCCGCCTGCAGGAAGAAGGTATTTATGTCACCGGATTCTACTACCCGGTTGTGCCGAAAGGAGAAGCACGTATCCGCGTACAAATATCGGCAGGACACGAAAGAACGCATCTTGACAAGTGTATCGACGCATTCACCAAAGTGGGAAAAGAACTGGGCGTGATCTAATCCGGTTTGCATCGCGACACATTTACGGTATCAGTAAAAATACACTAAATTACATAACAACATGAAAGCATTAGTAAAATTACGTCCCGAAAAAGGCATCTGGATGGCAGACGTCCCGATGCCGGAAGTGGGTGTGAACGACGTTCTGATTCAGATAAAGAAAACCGCCATTTGCGGCACCGACCTCCACATATACAAGTGGGATGAGTGGTCGCAAAGAACGATAAAAACACCGATGGTCATCGGTCACGAGTACGTGGGCGAAGTGGTGGATATGGGTCGGGGAGTCGAGAACATAAAAATCGGCGACCGTGTTACCGGCGAGGGTCACATTGCCTGTGGCCACTGTCGCAATTGTCGCAGGGGTAAGCTCCACGTGTGCGAAAATACAATCGGCGTCGGTGTGGACCGCAACGGCGCGTTTGCCCAGTACCTCTCCATTCCCTCGTCGAACGTGGTGCCCCTCGATAGCCGGATTTCCGACGACATGGCGGCGATAATGGATCCGTTCGGCAACGCCACACACACGGCGCTCTCTTTCCCGCTGATAGGTGAAGATGTGCTGATTACAGGCGCCGGACTGATAGGCTCGATGGCGGCTGCCATCTGTCGCTTTGCCGGAGCAAGATACATTGTTGTCAGCGATTTGAGCGACTATCGCCTGGACATCGCCAAACGGATGGGCGCCACACTGACCGTCAATCCTACGAAAGGCGAAACGGTCGAAGACGCAATCAGACAGTTGGGGATGCGCGGCTTTGACATCGGTCTGGAAATGTCGGGTTCGCCCGCAGCCTTCGAGGGAATGATAGAAAACATGTACAACGGCTCCAAAATAGCGCTGCTGGGCATTCTGCCCGACTCGACAACCGTCAACTGGGGCAAAATCATCTTCAAGGCGCTGACTCTGAAAGGTATCTACGGGCGCGAAATGTGGGAAACATGGTATCAGATGGAACAGATGCTGATAAGCGGCATCGACATCTCTCCCATTATCACCCACCGGTTCCCTGTCGACGACTTCCGGAAAGGATTCGACATCATGGAAAGCGGACAGTGCGGCAAGGTGATACTCGACTGGCAGTAGAAGCCGGTTTTTCGCATACGGATAATACCAATATAAGTACAAAGGCGTCGGATTCCGACGCCTTTGTACATCGACAAATATCCGTCAACAGGTCTTCGGGACAGCATATCGGCGCGAAGCGCCGATACCGAAAAAGCATCGACCGACCGTTCCGAACACATTCATCAACAAAACAATCTTTATCGACATGAACAAAACAATCCTCCTTGCCGCAGCTCTGAGCATACTGACGTCAAACCTGTTTGTTTCCTGCGGAAAGCAAAAAAAACAGTACATCTACAACAAGGGCGAAATCTTCGGCACATACTATTCAATCATCTACGCACAGCGGGAGCACATCGACCTGCACCAAAACATCAGGCAGAAAATGCAGGAGTTCGACAACTCCCTGTCGACGTTCAATCGACAGTCTGTCATATCGCGGATAAACGCCGGCGGCGACAGCGTGCCCGTCGACAGCTATTTCGAGAAAATGTTCCTCACCGCCCTGCGAATATCCCGACGGACATACGGCGCTTTCGACATCACCGTTGCGCCGTTGGTCAATGCGTGGGGTTTCGGTTTCGGCAACAGGGAAAGGGCCGACATCCCGAATGTCGACAGTTTGAAACGGTTCACGGGCTATGAGAAAGTCCGTCTGGAAAACCGGATGCTGCTGAAAGAAAACAAATACATCATGCTCGACGCAAGTGCAATAGCCAAAGGATACGCCTCAGATGTGGTTGCGGCGCTGCTCGAAGAGAACGGTTGCACCGATTATATGGTGGAAATAGGCGGTGAAGTGGCCTGTAAGGGTGTCAATCCGCAGGGCCGGAAATGGCGCATCGGCATCGACGTGCCGAAAGACGATGCGGCGGCGCAAAACAGGGAAATACAGACGGTGGTAAATATCTCGAACATGTCTCTGGCCACTTCGGGCAACTACCGGCAGTTTTATTACCTGAACGGGAAAAAGTATTCGCACACCATCGACCCCCGAACGGCATATCCCGTACAGCACAATCTGCTGAGTGTAACCGTCATTGCGCCCACCTGTATGGAGGCCGACGCATACGCTACCGCATTTATGGTACTGGGTGTCGACAGCGCCCTGAAAATATGTGAATCGATCGAAGGCATGGACTGCTACCTTATCTACACCGATAACAGGGGAGAAAATCGGGTGAAATATACCCCCGAATTTGAAAAGTATTTTTTTAACGATTAGTGTTTAATGATTAACGATTAGTGTTTAGTGATTAAACATGGCGAATCCGCACGAACCATTAATCACTCACTAAACACTAATCGTTAAACACTATTCATTAATCAGTCATCGTTAAATCGTCGTTGTCGAGGATGTCGTCGTCCGTGTCGTTGTTGAGCGGGACTTTGCGGTCGGGAATGAGGACGTTTTCATGCAGTTGCTCGTTCTGTTTCCTGTTGTTGTAGATGTCTATCGAGGTGTACAGGGCGTTCCGAAACGATTCTTCCGAAATCTGCCTCTTACCTGCCAACTCGTAGGCCACTCCGTGCACCGGCGATGTGTGTACAAAGGGAAGACCGGCCGTGAATTTGGCGCCGTTTTCCATCGATAGGGCTTTGAAGGCAATGGCGCCCTGCTCATAGTACATAGCCAGAATCGCGTCGAAGTCCCGAAAATGCTCTGCCGCGAAAAGTTCGTTGGCAATGTAGGGACCTGCACACACAATACCCTGTTCTACCGCATATCTTATCGCGGGCTGAATGATGGCCGACTCTTCGTTCGTCTTGTCGGGCAAAATATGCGGATTCAGACACAAAACGGCAATGCGCGGACGGATTATCGTAAAGTCGTTTTTCAGGGTTTCGTTCAGCAAGGTTATTTTTTTTATCACCATCTCTTTGGTCAGCCTCGCCGCCACTTCTTTCAACGGGATATCGCCTGTGACAAGCGCTATCCGTGTGTGGTTGTTTACAAACATCGTCAGTGGGGGGTGCTCCTGGTACGGAAATTCTTTTTGAAAATATGCCGCATGTCCCATGAATGTTCCCGACGGGATGTTGTGTCTGTTGATGGGCGCTGTTACCAGCATCCGGATGAGGCCTTTTTTCAAGTCGACGACAGCCGATTTGAGCGACATAAAAGCCGATTTGCCTGCGTCGCGTGTTGATTTTCCCATCTCCACTTTGAGTTCTTCGGTGATGCAGTTGACGATGTTTATGCGCTTGGGCGCGGCTTCGGTTGCCGAGTTGATGATGTTGATATTGACGGCTTGCAGATTGAGTACCTTTCTGAAGTATGCAGCCACTTTGGAGGAACCGTAGATGACCGGCGTAAAGTGTTCGTACACCCTGTTGTCTATCAGCGATTTTAGAATTACTTCGTATCCGACGCCGTTTATGTCGCCGTGTGTGATGCCTATGAGCGGTTTATTTTTGTCCATGGTATGGATTTAGTGTGTTTGTTGATCTGTTTGTTGGTCTGTTATTGCTGTTTTTTTTGCCGTGACATAGACTTCGTCGAGTTGATTGATTTCCAGCGGCAGTTTTGTCGAATGTACGACGGCTTCCATCAGCCTGATCGGGTTGCGTTTCTTTTCGCCCGGCGCAAAGACAAAACCTTCGACGGTCACTATCCGTTTGTTTGCTTCGTCCAGACGGGTGATGCTATAGAAAGGACCACCCATCGAACCGCCGTTTTTCATTTTCCACAACCCCCTGAGCATGACGGCGTAGGAGTTGTTGATGTTCATTTCTTCAAAAACAGGGTCGTCAAACTCGGTTTCCGTCGCGATGTATGAACCGTCAAATGCCCCCGAAACGTGTTGTTTCATAACCGAATCCCTTTTTGCAATCAGGTATTCTTTTGTAAACGTGTTGGGGTCGGTATAGGGGTAGGCATAGACCACCAAGTCGATGCGTTTCCGGTGATGGTTGTTTGTCGCCCAGAAGAAGTTGTCTTTTTTTGTCCATTGATTCATTTCGTAGGGTACGTCTACCTGTACGCCAAGCAGCGCTTCCAATTCGGCTTTTGCTTTTGCGTTGTAACTTGTTTTGTTGTATTCCATTTGTCGTTCGCGCTCCGACAGGACAAAGTATTCGAGAAGGTTGTTCCCCTGTTCGTGCATGATTCGGATAAACGATGCTTCGTCGGGCGCCACCACCACGGCAAGCGCTTGAGGCTGAGCCCACCGGTTTTTTGTGTAGGTGATTTTCGGCTGAATGTATTTATCCGAAATTTCGGTCAGGAGGATGTTTCGACTTGGTTTCAGGAAGTCGGAGAAATCTCGGCGATTGCATTGAATCAGTTTCAAAGCGGGTTCTTCCTGCGGCAGTCCGGGCGTATCTTGGTCTAATACTTCGATCATTGCCCGGCCCGAATAGCCGTCCCATTGTTGTTTGTCCATTATGACCAGTACTTCGTATTTGCTGCCGCTGACCGAGCGCATTGTTGTTCCTGTTTCTTTGCAGGCATTGGATGCCAGCAGAAGGAGTATCAGAAAACTTGTTGTTTTTAGTTTCATGGGGGTATTTTTTGTGTTTTTAAATTATGGATGTATGGTGAAGTTGAAGTTATATGTACGAGCGTGTTTATTTCGGGTCGAGAAACGACAGGATGTCTTTCATAAATGACTTTCGAGCCTGTTCGTCGGTAATTGTTTCAAAAGGGAATCCAAGTATACAAAGTTTGTAGTTATCGTCGTAGGCCACGCCTGCGCTGTTGTTGTTTTCGGCATATCGGCAAATGGTGTATGCGTTTTCTGTCGATGGCGTGATGGCATCCGAACGGCGCACAAAGTAAGAGTTTTTATTCGGTTCGTCATAATATTTGAAGTTATTTTTTTTAAACTGTTCAAACGGCGAGGCAATGATTTTGAGTTGTCCGCTTGTACTGGCGTTTGAGGTTTGCAGTTGTATTTTCAGGACATCGGACAGGAAGAACTGATCGGCGAGAGATCCCATTTTGGGACCTGTCATATCCGAAGCCACGTGCGCCCCGCTGACAAAGAGACTGCCTCCGTTGTTGCAATAGGCGGTGATGGCGGTCTGAAGTTCGGGCGGAAATGTTTTGAATGTAGCCGGTTTAGTCCGGTTGCCGATGAATGTCTGTTTTTGCCGTCCCAGAATCAGATCGACAATCCGGTAGTGTTTCAAGTCGACGTCGCCGTTCAGTACCGACGATACGCTGCATGAGACAAACGAATGTTCGGCTTCTTTTATCGCCTTACCGTGCGTCAGGGGATAGTCGAACGTGTTTCCGGCAATGACCTGTGTTTCGTAGTTGGAATGGCTACCTCCGAATCCCGGATTGTCGTCGCTCTCCCAAGTGGCGTCTTGCTTAAATTCATACTGATTTCCGGTGTGACTGATGTCGTAGAGATAGGGTACGCCCGGGTCGAAGTTGTCTAAAAACCCGGCATAGCTGTCTTCGATTACAAACGATTCGGGCGCCGAAACCCGATCGAACGCATTGACGATCAATACGGTGTTTTTGTTGTTGCCCGACCGGAAAACGGATAGTGTTTCCGAAGGAAAACTCTCGCCTCCTTCGTTCAACGCCGTCACTTTGAAGCTGTATATTTTTCCTTCGTCGATCGTTTTGGTGTAACCGTTTTGCGGTACAGGTACGCCGTTATCGAAATCATTCTCATCAATTTTGGTGTAGACGATGTATTGGTTGGGTTGCGCCGACTGTTCCAGGGTGTCGACGACGGCATCCCATTTTAGTTCTACCGTGTTTTTGTCGGCAAACCGGGCGCTGAAATTCGTCACCGGAAGCGGCTGGGCTACATAGTCGGCGCCCGATACGGATGACAGGTATTTCAACATGCCGATATAGATCGCCCGGCAGACCGTGAAGCGGAATCGGGGATCTAAGCCATAGCGCATATCGAAGAAGTTTTGATGAGAAAGCAGTTCCAGCAACATTGTCGGCACTTGCGGTTCCCTTGTTTCGCTGTACGATTCGTTCCAAAGGCCTCTCCGTTCCCATTCGGGCGCCCATAAACGGCGGACATCGTTTACAATCTGTGTCTGTATCAAATCGGCCAAATCGCGCGACGCCCAGCGGGATACGCCGTTTGGAAATGTTTCTTTCCGACCGGTATGTTTGACGGTGAAGATGGCCAATGTGCCGACAATCGAATCGTTTTTCCGCACACCGGCATCGGTATGAAAGGCAAACGCCAGGTCGACAGGGATGTTTAATCCGCTTTTGCGGGGAGCAAGCGAAGAGCCGCCTGTCAGGTAGTTGACCCAAAATCCCCGCGCCTGCAAATCGTCTTTGTAGTCGTTTGTATTCGCGCTCCGGCTGTAGATGCTGTCGGGAATACCGGCCCATTGCAGCCAGTATCTTGCACCTTCGGTGAATCGGGGACGTCCGCTCACTTCCGAAGCGTCGACAACGGTTTGTATTTTTTTATCGTCTTTCTTTTTATCGTTCGGTAGGTTTGTTTCCCGCATCATATCGGGGTTTGCACTCCGTGCGATATTTCCCATTCCTCCGCCAAATTTGACGGCGTCGGCCGTGATCACCCGTCCGCGACTTTCGCTGTAGTTTGTCAGGACGACTTTGTTTTCCGAAAGGCCTTTTTTGAACGTAAAATGTCCCAGATAGATCCACGTACCGCCTCCCATTGTTTGGTTTACCCGAAATTCGGTACATCCTCCTTTGTGGTGAACGGTATATCGTGCATCGTCGGCGCTATTCGGGAGCGTTTTGTAGGATACATAGACGGCATAACGCCCTTCTTCGGGCACATCGGGCAGCCATTCGGCCGTACTTATTTCATCGGGGTTGTCGACGGCGGCAATCATCCGGTATTCGCCCATTCCGAAGGGATTTTCTTTGAACCGATAAACATCCTGTCTGTTTGCAAAGCCTGTTCCTGCGCCTTTTTCCCATTTCATTTTGTCGTTATGTTCTTTGTATTTCGACTTGACATGTTTACTGTCTTCGTCAACAATCACCTCGTGGGTCTGCATATCGCGTTCGCGGGGTAAGAGTACGTTTGCTCCTGCGTTTTCGAGCATCGGAACCAGAAACGGAAGTACATAAGACTGTGTATACAGATCTTCGACGGTCTGAAACAGGCGTGCACGTTGCCACGACCATCGTCCGGTGTTTCGGTCGTAATACCATCCGTGGCTCTGCCACAATGCGATGTGCTTACCTTGCATTCCTTTGCTCACCGTATATGGTTTAGAGGTATTTAGGGTCAAAGGCTGCGAGGGCGCCGGAAGGTAAAACTTTCGGTTATTGTCTTCGTCGACTATTCTGTAAAAATTGGGTATCAACTGTTCGATAGGCCGTTCGTTAGCTTCGCAAACAATTTCGTAGCCGCTGTATTTCCGACCCAGTATTTCGCGCAGCGCCGAATAGATCCGGAAGACGTTGTCGGGACGAAACGGTATATGTGAAAAGCGATTTGTTGTTGCGCGGACTTTGACCGTCTTGGTATTTTCGCTTATCAGCAGCGGTTTCACCGCTATGTGTCCCACATTGGTATAAGCATTGGCGATGACGGTGAGCGAATCTTCAATTTGTCGCTCCGGTTTCACAGCCCGGGCGGGCAAAAGCGTTATTATCTGACTGAGAATTATCAGGCAATATATCCGGTGTCTTTTTTTCATTTTTCAAAATCCATGTGTTCGTATTAATCAAGTGTGGGTATCTTTGCTATGTTTGGCGCATTCGAGCGTCGACAACATGCCGCAGGCAGCCCGAATATCTTCTCCGCGCGATTTGCGGACGGTACACACAATGCCGTTATCGGTCAGATAGTCTCTGAAAGCGATGATGTTGATTTCGTCGGAACAGCCGAGTGCGACGTCAGGTATGGGATGAAATCGAATCAGGTTGACCCTGCAATCCAGTCCCCGTAACAATTTAGCCAATCGGACAGCGTGTCGCCTCGTATCGTTCACGCCTTCAAACAAGATATATTCAAAAGAGAGTCGGCGTTGTCTGCCGAAGTCGTATTTTTTCAATTCCGCCAGGATATTTTCCATCGGAAAGGCCTTTTCTATCGGCATCAGTTTACCTCTTTCGGCCGGGAATGGCGAATGGAGGCTGACGGCCAGGTGTACGGAAGATTTTTCTAAAAAGGTTTTTAAGCCGGCGGTCAGACCGATAGTCGAAAGCGTGATCCGTCTGGGGCTCCATCCCATGCCATCATCAGCCGTAAGCAGCTCTATCGACTTCAAGACAGGATCGAGATTATCCAGCGGCTCGCCCATACCCATGTAGACGATATTGGTAAGCCTGTCAAATTCGGGTACCGACACCATTTGATTCAGTATTTCGTCCGTACTCAATTGAGCCGCGAACCCCTGTCTACCGGTCATACAAAAGAGGCAGTTCATCCTGCATCCGACTTGCGACGACACGCACAATGTAGCCCTGTCGGGTTCGGGGATATATACGGTTTCTATAAAGCGGTTATCGGCGGTTTTGAACAGGTATTTTTTTGTACCGTCGGAGGACTCCGCTACCTGTACAAACGGCGTTCTACCTGTCCGGTATTGTCGGCTCAACGTATCTCTATTTATTTTCGAGATATTAGTCATATTATCAATCGAGTCAGCGTTTTTTTTGTAGAGCCATTCCGCGATCTGTTTAGCGGTGAAGGGAGGCATACCGAAAGAACGTACAATGTCTTTCAATTCATCTAACGATTTTCCTAATAGCGGCATCAAGGGCATATAACTATGGTGCTTTTTGCGCAAAGTTAATCATTCTGTGATAAATAACAGAATAATCGGAAAGTCGGAGGTTTATCCGGCGCATGTTTTTCAATTTTTTAAAGTCGTTTTTCTTCCGGGAAGAGAAAGAGAAAGAGCATTAGGTGGGGGAAGTCTCCCCCTCGCTTCAGCCCGCTGCGCGGTCTTCCGCTACCCCCTCTGCGGGGCGCTGCCCCGCAACGCCCCGAAGATAGTGATTAGTGATTAGTGTTTAGTGATTAGTGATTAATGATTAATTGTTAATTGTTAAACATGGCGAACTTGCTAATCACTAATCACTAATCACTAATCACTAATCACTAATCACTAATCACTAATCACTAATCACTAATCACTAATCACTAATCACTAATCACTATAAACGCTGTCTTTCGGGGCGTTGCGGGGCAGCGCCCCGCAGAGGGGGTAGCGGAAGAC
>JAIRTG010000028.1 GCA_031255055.1 Prevotellaceae bacterium | reverse complement strand
GCGCTACCCAACTCAATGCGATATTCAACGCTTTGCCCAACAGGTCGGGCAAAAAAGCCGGACAGATAGACATGGGTGGTACTTATGGTAATCCCGGAGTGGACGCCTGCAACAAGAGCTTAGCTACTGCCAAAAACTGGACTTTTTAGTAACTATAGAAGAGTGATTAGTGTTTAGTGTTTAGTGATTTGCAAGTTCGCCTTGTTTAATCGTTAATCACTAAACACTAACGTTAATCACTAAACACTAATCCACTCTTCATTCTTCATTCTTCACTCTTCACTGTCTTTCGGGGCGTTGCGGGGCAGAGCCCCGCAGAGGGGGTAGCGGAAGACCGCCGCAGGCGGGCTGAAGCGAGGGGGAGACTTCCCCCCCCTAAATCTCTTTTTCTTTCTTAGTGTTTCGTGTTTAGTGATTGGTGCGGATTCGCTACGATTAATCACTAACGACTAAATACTAACGATTAAAGTGTTCTCAGCATTTCGACAAAGGCAGTGAGGTCGTCCTCTGTCGTATCCCACGAGCATACAAGGCGTATTTCGTTTATCTTTTCGTTCCAAAAATAGAAGAAATAGGATTGGAGTGACGCATCGATCTTTTTGCGAGGCATGGTCAGGAATACGGCGTTCGATTCAACCGCTTGCGTTAAACGGACATCGGGCAGTTCCATCAGTTTTTGGGCTAATAGTTTTGCCATTTCATTGGCATGTAAGGCGTTTTTTAGCCATAAATCATTTTCAAAATAGGCAAGAAACTGCGCCGCAAGAAATCGCATTTTGGAGTAGAGCTGCGTTGTCTGTTTCCGGTAGAAACGCATGTTTTCGGCCGGCTCGTAGCGGAACGGTACCACTACTTCGCCCATCATCATGCCGTTTTTTGTGCCGCCCAAAGACAAGACGTCTATGCCGCAGTCGCGACTCAATTCCCGCATGCTTAATCCCAAATGTGCACAGGCATTTGCAAGACGGGAACCGTCCATGTGAACATACATGTTGTGCTCGTGGGCTAAAGCGGTGATCCGTCTGGTTTGGTCGGGCGTGTAGACTGTGCCCATTTCTGTCGGTTGTGAAATCGAAATGACCTTCGGCTGCGAATGATGCTGGTCGCCGAAACCCGTCAGATGCGGCGCTATCAGTTCGGGTGTCAGTTTTCCGTCGGGCGTTTCGATGCCTTTCAGCAGACATCCCGTCGTTTTTACCGGTGTGCCACATTCGTCCACATAAATGTGTCCTGTCGATGCGGTCAAAATCAGGTTGTAGGGTTGGGTGAGCGCCTGCAATGCAATGGCATTGGCGCCGGTACCGTTAAAGACATAGTGGGGAATGATGTTCCCGCCGAAAAGTTCCCTGATGCGGTCGTCCGATTGCTTGGTGTATGGGTCGTCCCCATAGCCGATGACATGCCCTACATTGGCACGCTCGATTGCTCTCAAAATGTTGGGATGAATCCCCGAATTGTTATCACTGGCAAAGCTTTTCATAATAGATTGTTTTTATTTTTTATGATTGATAATGTTATTTCCAACTGAAAAACCGGGGGTTTATTTCAATTTTACATCTTCCGGTTTTAGCTCTTTTTCGCAATAGCGACATTTTAAGGAGATGGTGTTGTCTCCGTTCTGTACCGAAAAGACAGTGGCCACCGGCTGGTGATTGGTGATGCAGCTCGGATTGGGACATTGTACGATTTCTCTCATTTCTTTCGGTAAGGTTAGCGGTCGTTTTTCCGTTACTTCATAATCTTTTATAATGTTGATCTTTGCATTCGGCGCTATCAAGGCTATTTTGTTTGTTTCCGCTTCTTCTAAGAACCGTTCCGACACTTTGATAATTCCTTTCGATTGCATCCGTTTACTTTCCAGATTGTTGCCGATGGTGATCTGATTGGTGCATTTCTCGAGATTCAAGATGGCAAAAACCTTGAATACTTTATCCGACGGAATATGGTCGATTACGGTACCGTTTCGCAGGGCGGCAACTTTTAGTTCTTTTTCCATAATGCTTGAAGTATGATTTGTTGTCGTGTTGAAATTATTTGTTTATAAGCCTGTTCATAATGGCTTGTCTGACGTACAGACCGTTTTGTGCCTGTTGAAAGTAATAGGCTTTTTCGTTGGCGTCGACATCGGGATTTATTTCGGTAACGCGCGGCAGCGGGTGCAATATGCGTAGATTGGGCTTGCTCTCCGACAGCATGTCGTTTCGGAGTGTGTAAACATTTTTTACCCGCTCATATTCCATCAAATCCCGAAAACGCTCTTTCTGTACGCGCGTCATATATAGGATGTCGGCGTCGTCGAAGTTGCCGGCGAGCTCGTCGGACTCGGTAAACGGGATGTTGTTTTTTCTACAAAATACCTTATACTCGTCAGGCATTTTCAATTCTTCGGGAGCAATGAATTTGAATGTGGGGTCGAAATGCGACATGGCCATAATCAGAGAATGTACCGTCCTGCCGTATTTCAAATCTCCCACAAGACAGATATTCAGTCTTTCCAGTTTTTTCTGGGTTTTCAGGATAGAATATAAGTCCAGCAGCGTCTGAGACGGATGCTGATTGGCGCCGTCGCCCGCGTTTACGACAGGGACAGGCGAAACTTCCGACGCATAACGCGCCGCACCTTCCAGATAGTGCCGCATGACAATGGCGTCGGCATACGAACCTACCATCTGAATGGTATCGTGTAGTGTCTCGCCTTTTGCCGAACTGCTGGTGGCCGCGTCGGAAAAACCGATGATTGACCCGCCTAAACGAATGACAGCCGTCTCGAAACTTAGTCGGGTACGGGTGGAAGGCTCAAAAAATAATGTGGCTACAACCTTTCCGTCCAGTATTTTTCTGTTCGGATTTTTTTCAAACTCGGCTGCCGACGATAGTATCGACAAAATATCGTCCCGGTCGTAATCTGTGATGGATACTAAACTTTTGTTTGACATGTTTTTTAGCTATTCGATATGTTCAACGATTTTGATTTATATAAAAAAAAACAACACAAATCAATAAAAAGATTTATGTTGGTTTTCCGAAGCAAATGAGAACCACCCTGTATAACAGCTTCGGGATGAAGCGTCATAAAAACTAAGCCGTTGATAAATGATTGATTTCATGTCTACAAAGGTAGATATTTTTTTATGAAAAACTGTTTTATGAAAAAATAATGCCGATTTGAAAGCTACGGCAGTTGAAATTTCACAAAATCGCTTGTCGAAAAATTAATTCATTTTTAATTTATTTCAGAACGAATAAGCGTACTTTTGCGCAAAAAGATACGAATGATAAAGACATACGAATACCGAATGAAAGTGCGCGACTATGAATGTGATGCGCAAGGAGTGGTCAATAACGCCAATTATCTGCACTATTTTGAAACAACCCGTCACGAAATGATGGAATCGTGCGGCCTGAAACTGAAAGATCTGACGGCTGCCGACATTATTCCGCTGTTGAGAAACGCAACCGTCAGCTATCGCCATTCGCTAAGAGGTTCCGATGAATTTTTAAGCCGGATAAACATTGAACGCGAAGGATTGAGGTACTATTTTCTACAAGAGATAACACTGATTCCCGACGAAATTCTTTGCGCAAAAGCCGAAATAGAAGTCGTATGCCTGATAAACGGAAAAATCGCAAAACCCGACGTATTCGACGAAGCATTTGCCGGATATATTAACTGGAGAAAAATATGACCGGCGAAACAATTATCGAACGAAACGGCTATCACCTTTTTGTGAAGCAGATAAACAACTATCCCACACGTAAAAATCCCGTCCTCATATTCCTGCACGACTCGTGGGGATGTGTTGAAATATGGGAAGATTTTCCCGAAAAATTAGCCGCAATCAGTGAGATGAACCTCCTGCTGTATGACCGCAGAGGATACGGCAAATCGTCTCCCTTCGGCATCAACAAGCGAACAAACTACTACCTGCACGAAGAAGCCGACGAATTGTTGCTGCTGATAGACCGACTCGAAATCGAAACCGCCGTCTTGTACGGACACAGCGACGGCGCCACAATTGCCCTGATAGCCGCATCGCGCTATCCGAAAAGAATAACAGGCCTCGTGCTCGAAGGCGCACACAGCTTTATCGAAGAATCGGGAAAAGACGCAGTGAGAGCATCCGCAGAACGGGCAAAGCAGACCAACCTGCTGAAAAGCCTCGAAAGATTTCATGGCGACAAAACACCCGAACTGTTTCGACTGTGGCACGAAACATGGCTCGACGAGCATTTTGCCGACTGGACAATTGTGCCGATGCTCAAAAATATTACCTGTCCCGTACTGGCATTTCAGGGCGTCGCCGACGAGTTCGGCACCGTCGAACAATTGAATATCCTGAAAAAAAACATATCATCGCCCGTTACAATCAAAGAAATAGGCCACGCCGCCCACACGCCGAGAAAAGAAAACCGTGCGGAAACGATGGCCTTCATCGAACCGTTTTTCCGTCCCGACTCCCCCCGATTGACCTAAACATTCCACTGAAACGCGATGCAGGAAAGCTTTATTTCGACCCAACATCTCTCTGTCGGCTACAGCCACAAGAAGCATCAATACCTTGTGCAAACCAATCTGGAACTTGTGCTGCGCAAAGGAGAACTGGTCTGTTTGATCGGTCCGAACGGGAGCGGCAAATCAACCTTACTGCGTTCGTTGAGCGGTTTGCAAAACATACCGGACGGCGCTGTTTTCATTCGGGGGAAAAACTTGAACAGACTGAGTCGACGCGAAATAGCGCAACAAATCGCACTTGTGCTGACCGACCGCATCAACATCGAAAACGCAAGCGTACACGATATTGTATCTTTGGGTCGGCAGCCCTACACAAATTGGTGGGGAAAAATCAGCGATGACGACAGCGCGAAAGTCTTTGAGGCAATAAAAACGGTTCATCTGGAACAAAAGCAGCATCGTTTTATGCACGAACTCTCGGACGGCGAACGGCAACGGGTGATGATAGCGAAAGCGTTGGCGCAAGATACGGCCATCATTCTGCTCGACGAACCGACGGCCCATCTGGACCTTCCGAACAGGGTCGAAATAATGCTACTGCTCCACCGGCTTGCCCATCAGACAAAAAAAGCGATACTGCTTTCGACGCACGAACTCGATTTGGCGCTTCAGGCCGCAGACAAAATATGGCTGATGGATAACCAAAAAGGCATTGTCGGCGGTATTCCCGAAGATTTGGTACTGAACGGCAGTTTCAACAACGTTTTTCAAAACGAACATTACACCTTCAACACCGCCAACGGAAACTTTTCCATGAACTATCCGCTCGACAAAGAAGCAACGGTCTTCGGCGAAAAAACACGCTTATACTGGACATTACGCGCTTTGGCACGCATCGGATACCGTGCCGTACCCAACGCCGTAACCCAAATTGAAATCACCGACACAAGCTGGAAGACAGGAAAACAGGAATTTCGGCATATCGAAAATTTGTTAAACTATCTTTCCTGAACGTATTTTATTCGATTTTCATCCTCTTTTATAATAAAAATATATACATTTGCACTCGCAAAAAATCGGGGTGTGGCGCAGTCGGTAGCGCGCTACGTTCGGGACGTAGAGGTCGCAGGTTCGAGTCTTGTCACCCCGACGGCACAACACAAATAACACCGACAATCAATCGATTGTCGGTGTTTTGTCGTTTTAAGGAAGGCGCCGACTTTTTTTATTTCCCCTAAAAATATTACCTTAGCGCCTCAAAAAAGCAACTCATCCATATTCAGCCAAAAACGTATGAAAACAAAATTAATCACAGCTATCAGCATCATCGCGCTTACATTTTCGTCCTGCAAACTCGACTCCGAGTACAGTCACACACCGAGCATTGTCATCGTCAGCGCCGTCACAAACAATCAGGACACATTAACATTCGGCTCTCTCGACACCGAATCCTTCTCGGGACTGCTGATGGACACCGTATCGGTCTCAGACACCGTCAATTTCACCATCATCCTTCACAGTTATACGAACATCCTCAAAGAGTTCCATCTGACACCTTCGGACGACAATAAATCCGGATTTATTTTCCCCAAAGACTCGTTAGACAAATTCTGCCTCCCCTCTTCCGATTACGAAAAAGGCATTTTCCACTTCAAAGGCGAGTACATACAGCTCCCCATCATCTTTCGGTACATACCGGACAAGGTGAGCAACGACGCAAGATTGAACATGCGCGTACTGTCGGACGCTAAATCGGGCTATGAAGAAAACAGACTGGTCGTCAAAACACCGTTTTCAAAGGCAAAAACCGACAACAAGGAAACAACCGAAGAATAACATCAATCCTTCACCGAATGACATGGCCCTCCCACTGCTAATAAATTGTGGAAAAGTCACGTCGCCCCTATCGTATCATTTCGCATATAAATTTGTAGTTTTGCCGTTCATTTCTCAGACTCCCCCAACCACCAAAATGATAGACCAACAAACCATTGACAGGATAAATGATGCGGCACGGATTGAAGATGTGGTGTCGGACTACGTCACACTGAGAAAACGTGGTGTGAACATGATCGGACTCTGTCCCTTCCACAGCGAACGAACGCCTTCGTTCACCGTTTCGCCCGCAAAAGGTATTTTCAAATGCTTCGGATGCGGAAAAGGCGGTAACGCTGTCAACTTTATCATGGAATACGAACAGCTTTCGTACACCGAAGCGCTGAAATTGCTGGCAAAAAAATACGGAATCGACGTCGTAGAAAAAGAATTGTCGGCAGAAGAACTCGCCGCTCGAAACGACCGCGAAAGCATGTTGCTGGTCAATGAATTTGCCCAAAAGTATTTCACAAATACACTGTATCATCACATCGACGGCAAAGCAATCGGTTTGGCCTACTTCCGCCAAAGAGGATTCCGCGAAGATATTATTAAAAAATTTCAACTCGGATTCAACCTTGACCTCCGAGACGCCTTTACACAAGCCGCACTGAAAGCAGGATATAAAAAAGAATACCTGACCAAAACCGGACTGACTATCGAACTCGACGACCATCGTTTTTCGGACCGCTTTCGCGGACGTGTCATCTTTCCCGTCCATTCGCTGTCGGGCAAAGTCCTCGCTTTCGGCGGACGGATATTGAAAAAAAATGAGAAAACGGCAAAATATCTCAATTCGCCCGAATCGGACATCTATCACAAAAGCAATGAACTCTACGGTATCTATTTTGCCAAACAATCTATTGTCAGAGAAGACCGCTGTTTCTTGGTAGAAGGATACACCGACGTCATTTCGATGCACCAAAACGGTATCGAAAACGTTGTCGCCTCATCGGGTACCTCGCTCACGTCGGGACAAATCAGACTGATACACCGCTTCACCGAAAATATCACGATTATCTATGACGGCGATACTGCGGGTATCAAGGCGTCTATCCGAGGCATCGACCTGCTGCTGGAAGAAGGAATGAATATAAAAGTGCTGCTGCTGCCCGACGGAGAAGATCCCGATTCGTTTGCACAAAAACATAATTCGGTCGACTTCATCGACTTTGTCAACAAAAATGCGGTCGATTTTATCCGCTTCAAAACCGGTCTGCTGCTGGAAGACGCCGGAGGAGACCCTGTAAAACGCGCCGGACTGATTAACGATATTGTGCAGAGTATTGCAAAAATCCCGAATCCGATCATCCGCTCCGAATACGTAAAAGAATGTAGCAACCTGCTCAATGTGCAGGAATCGATGCTGTATCACGAAATAAACAAAATAAAGCGCAATGAGCTAAACAAAAAAACGGTAAAAGAACATACCGGCGAAGCCGACGGCGCCCCTCCCGTCAACGTGGGCGAAGAACCATCGATACCCGATATTTCCAAAAAGGTGTTCGACGAAGAGGAACAAAATATTCTGCGCGTACTGATTCGATACGGCACCGAAACACTGTATTATGTGGACGATACGGCGCCGTTGTCGGTCGGAGAATTTATTATTGACGAACTGGAAAAAGACCGGTTGCAATTGAACGAAGAACTGTACCGCTTCATTTTCGACGAATACAAACTGCAATCGAAAAGCGCGGGATTCAATCCCGAACGATTTTTTCTGCATCATACCAATAGCGCGGTCAGCAGGCTCACAGCCGATTTGATTACGGACAAATATACGCTGAGCAAAATACACTCAAAGCAAAAAAAGCTGACATCGGACATCGAACGACTGGTCGATTTGGTACCGCGTGTCATTGTCGAATACAAAAACAGCATCATCATCGAGCAAATCAAGCAAAAGCTGCTGGAACTGAAAAAGGCGGACGAAGTCAAAGACGGCGCCCGAATCGACGAAATAATGCAGGACATCGGTCGGCTGGACAGTATAAAAAAACTCCTGTCAAAGACCCTCGGAGAACGTATTATCCTTAAACTGACCTGAAGATAGCAAATGTAAAAAGGATGATAAAATGGATTAATTTTTATCGTCCTGCAAACTAATACAATGATAAATCTGTTGTAAAACCGGCAAAACGCAGACGGGTTTTACTTGCCGCTTGCCTTCTTTGGAAAAAATATTACCTTTGCACGCTAATTTTTAAACATAATGAGACAACTTAAAATTACAAAATCAATCACAAATCGTGAAAGCGCTTCTTTGGACAAATACTTGCAGGAAATTGGTCGTGAAGATCTTATCACTGTTGAAGAAGAAGTGGAACTTGCTCAACGCATTCGCAACGGCGATCGCTTTGCACTCGAAAAATTGACCCGTGCCAACTTACGTTTTGTTGTTTCGGTTGCCAAACAGTATCAAAATCAAGGTTTGAGCCTCCCCGATTTAATCAACGAAGGAAACTTGGGACTGATAAAAGCAGCCGAAAAATTTGACGAAACACGCGGTTTTAAGTTCATTTCTTATGCGGTTTGGTGGATACGCCAGTCCATTTTGCAGGCCTTGGCCGAACAGTCGCGTATTGTGCGTTTGCCTTTGAACCAAGTTGGATCGCTGAACAAAATCAACAAAGCCTTTTCTAAGTTTGAACAGGAAAACGAACGCAGACCATCGCCGGAAGAACTGGCGGAAGAATTGGATATTCCTGTAGACAAAATTGCCGATACGATGAAAGTGTCGGGACGTCACATCTCTGTCGACGCACCCTTCGTTGAAGGAGAAGACAATAGTCTGCTCGACGTGATGGTCAATGACGATTCGCCCAATGCAGACAGAGTGCTGATCAACGAGTCGCTGTCCAAAGAGATAGAACGCGCTCTGTCCACGCTGACCGAAAGAGAACACGAAATAGTGAAAAAATTCTTTGGCATAGGCGTAGCCGAAATGACACTCGAAGAAATCGGCGACGAATTCGGACTGACACGCGAGCGTGTACGCCAAATCAAAGAAAAAGCGATCAGACGATTGAGAACAAGCTCAAAAAGCAAACTGCTGAAAAGCTATTTAGGCTGATTCGGACAAAAAGCAAATCCGGAAAATAAACAAATAAAGGAGGTGTTTCATCAACGGAACACCTCCGAGTTTTTTAATAACCAGCCTGTCGACAGCCTGAAAAAACAACGCAAAAAAGCGCGTCATCAACCAACCGGTTCGGGCGTTACTCCGCCGACAGCACAGTCGAAAATACAAAACAAATACATGAAAATCTATCGGGACCTGTTTACAAGTTTTTTCCGCATCGGACTGTTCACCTTTGGCGGCGGATATGCCATGATTCCGCTGATTGAGGCCGAAGTGGTGGACAAAAAAAATTGGATAAAAAAACCCGAATTTATCGACATGCTGGCGTTGGCCCAATCGGCTCCCGGCGTGATGGCCATCAACACTTCCATTTTTGTCGGCCACCGGCTGCGGGGACTCAAAGGAGCAATCGTTGCCTCGCTCGGAAGCGCCCTTCCCTCCTTTGTGATCATCTTGCTGATAGCGATGTTTTTTATCAACTTCAAAGACAATCCCGCCGTCGAACGCATTTTCAAAGGCATCCGTCCCGCCGTTGTCGCCCTGATTGCCGCCCCCCTGTGGCGAATGGGAAAATCGGCGAAAATCACATGGAAAACAATCCTGTTTCCGATTGGCACAGCCGTGCTGATTTGGCAGTTCGGGCTGTCGCCGATAATATTCGTGGCTGCCGGCATCCTGACGGGAATCGGATGGGGCGCCTGGAAAAATATACGCAAAATGAACAAACCACCAACCTGTTAACGAACCTAACTAAAAATGCTTGTTTATCTGCAATTATTCTTTTCATTCTTCAAAATCGGATTGTTCGGCTTTGGCGGCGGGTATGCGATCATCTCGCTCATTCAACACGAAACAACTCAATACGGCTGGATGACGCCGTCCGAATTGACCGACATCATCGCCATTTCTCAGATGACACCCGGTCCAATCGGCATCAACAGTGCAACCTATGTCGGTTATACCGTTTCGGGAAATGTGTTCGGCGCACTCGTCGCCACTTTCGCCATCATGCTGCCCTCCTTCATCATCATGCTGTTCATCTGTCGCTTTTTTGCCGAAAGACGTAACAATAAATATCTGAATGATGCCCTGAAAGGCATCCGTCCGGTGGTGATCGGCTTGATTGGCGCGGCGGCACTGGTGCTGATGAACAAAGAGAATTTTGTGGATTATCGAAGCATAATATTGTTTTCGGTGGTTTTTATCGCCTCTTTTAAATTGAAAATACACCCCATTTTCCTGATTTCCCTCGCCGGACTCGCCGGATTTATTATCTATTGACTCACAACCGGAAGAAATTAACATTTTGAGCCACCGACGCTCAAGTCTGATTTGTTATTTTGAAATATACTTTAAATTTAATTCCAAAGTGGGGAGGAAATATGAAAGAAAAATTGACAGCTATTTGAATATTTATCCGATTCAACTATGTTTGAGACATCTTTAAAGGAAAAAAAACTTAATTTTGAACCGTTTCTAATTAATTCTAATACTTATATGAACCCTCAAATCACAGAACAAAAACTGCAAGTTCTTTCTTCATTGGTTGGGAACACACCCATGGTCGGAATCAAATACCGCTACAAAGGAAAAGAAGGAACTATTTATTCCAAACTCGAATGTTACAACTATACAGGAAGCATCAAAGACCGTATCACACTTTTCATCCTGAAAGAAGCCTACAAAAACGGCTCGATCGAACCTGGATATAAAATTGTGGAAGCAACGAGCGGAAACACCGGTATCTCGTTCTCGGCAATGGGACGGATGCTCGGACATCAGGTCTGTATCATCATGCCCGACTGGATGAGCGCCGAAAGAAAAGCGCTCATCAGTGCCTACGGTGCGGATATAATCCTTATATCAAAAGAAGAAGGCGGTTTTTTGGGCAGCATCAAACTGTCGGAAGATATGGCGGCCAAAGACAAAACCGTTTTTTTACCCCGTCAGTTCTCCAACCCCGACAATACGGCAGCGCACGAAATCACAGGTAGAGAAATCATCTCTCAATTGAAACAGATCGGGATACGTCCCGATGTATTCGTAGCCGGAGTGGGTACAGGAGGTACTGTGACCGGAGTGGGCGATGCGTTCAAATCATTGTTTTCCGATGTGAAGATACATCCGCTCGAACCCGAAGAAAGCCCGACATTATCCACCGGACATAAAGTCGGCAATCATCGTATACAGGGAATTTCGGATGAATTTATTCCCGAAATAATCCAAAGAAATCCGCTGGACGAAGTCATACAGGTTTCGGACGGCGACGCCATCCTGATGGCACAGCAATTAGCATCCTGTTGTGGCTTGGGATTGGGAATATCGTCGGGCGGAAATCTTGTGGGAGCAATCAAATTGCAACAGCAATACGGCTTAGACGCCGTTGTGACAACCGTATTCCCCGATTGCAGCAAAAAATACTTATCAACAGATATGGCAAAAAAAGAACCGGTGAAATCGTCATATTTCACTCCGGAGGTCGAATTACTCGGCTTTTTCAATCTGCCACGCCCCGAATAGGTCGGAAATTAAGCGGTTAGTTCTTGTCATTGCCTGCCGGAGAATCTCATAAATCACCTAAACCCAAAAGAGGTCGGTGGGGAGAAATGACAGATGGAATGAAGAACTAACCGCTATCATTCCATTCTCAATATTCCATTCTCAATGTTCCTTCACAATGCCGGCGCGATAGGCCGTGAGCAGGTTTTTCAGGTCTTCGATCTGCTTGCGAAGCTCGACGCCGATATCCGTATCACCAACCGAAATTTGCTCGGTGGACAGCACAATTGTTTTTCTGTCGGATACGATGTCCTTTTCCTCGTTAATTGCGGTGTTTTGCGAACAAAACGGCTGATGTTCAACAACAATCAAACTTGTCGAATTGTAGATCAACGTATAACCGGATATGCCCGTTTCTTTCCGGTAGGCCTTCGATATGCCTCCGTCGATAACAAAAAGTTTTCCGTTTGCCTTCACAGGCTTTTCCCCCTTGATCACCTTAACAGGAACATGTCCGTTGACGATATGCGATTTTTGAGGGTCGAGACCAAATTCTTTCAGGATAAAATCAATCGCCTTTTCATTATCCCGAATACTGAAATACATGTTTTTTTCTTCGCGATGTAACTCTTTTTCGGCTGTCAGATAGCGCTCGAAAGTAGCCATTTTCTTTTTGCCGAAAAGCGGCGACGATGGTCCGCACCACAAATACCAGCAATAATCTCTGTCGAGTTGAGACGCTTTTCCGTTTTTGCGATTCACCCAGCAACGGCGAACGGCGCGATCAAATTTGTCGCACAACTCTTTCCCGCTCTCTGTTTTGCCGTCGAAATTGAACGTTTCAAACTCATTTTCGCCTTTCATCGGAATACATCCGTGAAACAGCAGATTGCTGTTATATTTTAAATACATGCTTCCTTTAGCTATCAGTACGCCGACATGTCTTTGCAGTTTTTCGGAATTTAGAAAATTGAATCGCAACCGTCCGATCACTTCTTCTTCCTCCTTTGTCAGTCGATAGGGATCTTTCGGATCGATTGTCGGAAAGTTTTTGTCTTTCAGTTCATATTCTTTACCGTTCAGTCGCAAAACACCCTTTTGCATATCAATTTTATCGAGCAACAAACGATGTTCCATCTCAAAAGCAGGATTCCGCTTTATCAGTTGGCCTTCGAGTTTCCAACCTATTACGCAGATAGCTTTGTGCATCATGGTGGTGATGCGTACGCTCGTATCCCGTTCGTTGCTGTCTTTTCTCGATTTCGGAATAAAACAGTCGCAGGGGTCGTTTTTATATTGCGTAATGGCAAAGGCGAGCAATGGAAACAGATTGATACCGTAAGCATCCTCAAGCGTATCAAGATTTTCGTACCTTGCCGAAAAACGAATCACTTCTGCTATCGACGCTTCGATGCCGCAGGCGGCGCCAATCCAGATAATATCGTGATTGCCCCACTGAATGTCGAAAGAATGGTGATTGGCGATGGTTTCCATCACTTTTGACGCATCGGGTCCCCGGTCGAAAATGTCGCCGATAATGTGCAGACGGTCGATAAGCAGACGCTGTATAAATCCGCAAATGGCAACAATAAAGTGAGAAGCCCTGTCGATGTCTATAATCGATTGCAGGATACTGTCTACATAATCGACTTTTCTGGAGTTTGTTTCATTGATAAGTTCATCGATAATATATGCAAAATCTTGCGGCATTGCTTTACGGACTTTTGAGCGCGTGTATTTTTGCGAAGCGTTTCGCGCTATTTCAACCAACCGGAACAGGGTCAGATAGTACCATTCACCGTTTATTTTTTCTTCCATATCGAGCAGCTCCAGTTTTTCTCTCGGGTAATATATCAGCGTGGCGAGCTGTTCTTTTTCCTTTGTGTGCAGGCTTTTTCCGAAAACTTCATCTATTTTTCGACGGACAACTCCCGAAGCGTTTCGCAAGATATGATTAAACGTTTCATACTCGCCATGAATATCGGTCAGAAAATGCTCTGTACCTTTGGGCAGGTGCAAAATGGCCTCCAGATTAATGATTTCGGTGCTGGCCGACTGAGCTGTGGGGAATTTTTGCGATAGCAAATTGAGAAATTTTATCTCCTTCTGCGAAAATAATTGATTGATACTTTTCATATATTTTTCTTATTCAAAGAGTGAATTGATTTAAGATTTTAAGATGTTACACACTCAAAAAAAAAGACATATAAAAATATGCCTTTTCAATAGTTCATACCCTGTCTTCGGTATTGGGATGTTGTCCGGTGTATCGTTCTTTTATCTGCTCTATTTTGGCTTTTGATTTCAATATCTCGCGTTTCAACCGGACAACATCGCTCATAACCACCCACAATTTATACGTTTCGGTTATCGCTTTTCTATCGTTAGGTGTCAACTGATAGGTTATACTGCGATTTCCCAACAGTTTCACCTTTATATTTTCCTGCTGATGCAGGGCGATGAACATCCCTACGTCCGACGCATTTTCGTTTTTAAACGTCACGCTTTCCCACCGGATGCCATCGTCGGTAAAGCTGTGTTTAAAAATCAATTCGGGAATGGAGTCGGTTATTGCGAAAAAATCGTCGGGCGTCGATACTTTCAATGAGTTATGCGCTATTTTTGATGCGCCCCGATAATGGCTTATCAGAAAAAAATCGGCCGTTTCGTTCACTTCCGCCCTCAGATATGAGCGGTCAAGGTTGTTTTCGATAATCAGATTTTTGTAGACAAAGCTGCCATGCTCCTGATACTGCTCGTTTTTCTCGAAACCGAACATTTTTTGCAACGAGTCTGCTTCATGCCGCTTAAAATTCAACATACTGTCGCAATAAGCAATCGTTTTTACGGCCTCGCGTCGTTCGATCGTATCTTTATAGGCTTGGGCCATTCTTCTTTTTTCCACCAAACGGGGATACAGCGCATGAATAGTGTCTATTTCGTTTTTGGCGGTATTCCAATTATTGTCCTCAATCAATCGGGAGATCTGTTCGAGCCGTGCGTCTACCTCCTTTTCGAGTTTTGTCCTCGAATTGCAAGCGCCGAACAGCGTTAAAAATAGAACGGCGAATAGAAAAATGTATTTGTACATATTATTTTCAACGATTTGATTAGTTCAAAACAGATGACGGATATAAAATCATACGGCATCACCCTGCATTTATAACTCAATAAATAAATCCGACGGAAAATTCCAGCAGTTCAGGAAAAAGTTTCAATCGTTCTTCATACCTGCCTGTCGCAGTGTATAACGTGTTGGCCGAAGTTGTTATTGCCTTATTGAGCGTCATCTGGGCAAACAGGAAAGAGCGCTGTCCGACGGCATATTGCACACCTCCTCCTATTTGCGCTCCCAGTCTGAAAGTATTTGTCAGATTTCCGATGTCGATTTTTTCTTTTCCGACCGTATTTTTCCGTACTTCATTCGCATTGGCGCAGGCGCCGACATTGAATCCGCCTTCGATAAAATAGCGAAAGTTCCGAATCGGCTTTGAACGGTATCTAATTGCCAACGGTACGGCGATGTAAGCATAATTTATTTTATAATTGGTATAACTGTCTGTTGCGCTCAGCGATTGGGTGTCGGAAACATAGCCGCCCATCGGCGAATAATTCATACCCGAAACAGCGTAGAACATTTCCGAAAGCCTGAAATTAATAATTGCCCCCACTCCCATTTTCACGGCAGCGCCGTCGGACGTCACATCGTTATGGTTGGCGTTCATCCATCCGACGGCGGGCGAAACTTTGATTCCAAAAGTCAGTAAAGAGGCGTCATCTTGTGCGGAGAGTTGTAGACAGGTAAATACGATGGGGGTCAGCAAACAAATTTTCTTTATCATATCGAATTATATTGTGAATATTGTGCAAAAGTAACCATTTTCGGACAGAACGACGGCGTGTCGCGTGACTGTTTATTCGGCAAATTGAGCAACCAAAGAACCAAAAAGTTGTCTCTATTGTATAATTTCTTAATTTTGCAACGTTTTTATTACCTTCAAATAACGTGATGAATCCAATCTTATTACACATCGAAACCTCCACAAACGTCTGTTCGGTTGCGCTATCCGAGTCCGGAGAATGTCTTTTTTCCATTTCAAACAGCGAAGGAATGAATCATGCTGCGCTGTTGAGTTTGTTCATCGAAAAAGCGACATCGGTTTTGCGCGGGAGGGGCAGAACTCCGGACGCGGTTGCCGTCAGCGAAGGACCCGGTTCATACACCGGATTAAGAATTGGCGTTTCCACAGCGAAAGGGCTTTGCTATGGGTGGGACATTCCGCTCATTGCCGTCAATACGCTTCAGATATTAAATGCTTCCGCTTTGGGAGATACCAATTACAGCGAAAACAGCTTGTTCTGTCCAATGATTGACGCAAGGCGGATGGAAGTCTACGATGCGGTTTTTGACGTGCGGGGAAATATGATAAAAGAAACAGCCGCCGACATTATCGCATCAGATTCTTTTCGGGACATGCTGGAAAAACAGCCCGTTTATTTCTTCGGAAACGGTTCGGATAAATGTAAAAGCGTCATTGTGCACAACAACGCCTGTTTTTTGGAAAATAAACACCCTTTGGCCGAGAACATGATTTTGTCTGCGCTGGACAAATTCAACCGAAGAGAATTTGCCGATACCGCCTATTTTGAACCTTTCTACCTGAAAGAATTTCGAGCCACCACCCCCAAGCCACAATTTCCGGTTGGTGGTTAGTGACAAGTCCTGTTCCATTTCTTCCGGGTTCAGGGCGTCATCTCCGTAGTTGTGTTATGAAAAAAAGTCGCACAATCACTTGTACGACTTTCTCTCAATTTATGCCAAAAAATAAAGATTATACCTCCGATTCGGCAACGGCTTCCGCATCTCCTTCGGCGACAGCTTTTGTTTCTGCTTCAGCAACAACTTCAGTTTCTGTTTCGACTGCTGCTTTTACTTCGGCAATAGCTTCTGCTTTTACTTCGGCAACAGCTTCCGCTTCAACTTTGTCAACAACTTCTGCTTCAACTTCGGCAACAGCTTCCGCTTCACCTTTGTCAACAACTTCTGCTTTTACTTCGCCAACAGCTTCTGCTTCAACTTCGGCAACAGCTTCCGCTTCAACTTCGGTTTTTATTTCTGCATCTTCTTCGGTCTTATTTTTTTTCGATCCGGCCTTTTTCACTTTGGGTGTGTCTTCTGCCGCCTCTTCTTTTTTGGCAACTTTAGCGGCCTTAGCAGCTTTAGCGGCTTTTTTCTCCAATTTTTCTTTGGCTTCGTTGTTCAACTGATCCTTCAGATCGGCCAATTCCTGAATATCGCCCAAAGTTGTTTTCTCGATAACCGGAGTTATTAATTCTTCCTTTTTAGCGCGTTTCACTTTCTTTGCTATTGGCGCAACTTCATTACCTTCTTCAACTTTTCCCGCACGTTTTATATCTTCGTGGACACGGCTATGTGAAAGGATGATTCTCTTAGCATCTTTGTTAAATTCGATTACCTTGAACTCCAATTTTTCATCAACACGTGCTTGTGAGCCATCTTCTTTCACCAGATGTTTCGGGGTAGCAAAACCTTCAACGCCATAAGGGAGCGCAATAACAGCGCCTTTATCCATCATTTCGATAACCAGCCCTTCGTGAATAGAATCAACCGAGAATACTGTTTCCAGAACATCCCACGGATTTTCCTCCAGTTGCTTGTGTCCCAAGCTCAAACGGCGGTTATCTTTATCGATTTCGAGCACCATCACATCAATGTTGCTGCCGACATGCGTAAACTCAGACGGATGTTTTATCTTTTTCGTCCACGAAAGGTCCGAAATATGGATTAGTCCGTCAACGCCCTCTTCGATTTCGACAAATACGCCGAAGTTTGTGAAGTTACGCACTTTTGCCACGTGTTTACTTTCCAGCGGATAGCGTGCTTCGATATTTTCCCATGGATCTTCTTTCAACTGTTTGATGCCTAAAGACATTTTACGTTCTTCACGATCGAGCGTCAGGATAACAGATTCGACTTCGTCGCCCACTTTCAGGAAGTCCTGTGCGGAGCGCAGGTGCTGCGACCAGCTCATTTCCGATACGTGAATCAATCCTTCTACGCCCGGAGCTATTTCAACAAACGCACCATAGTCTGCCATCACCACCACTTTTCCCCGCACCTTATCACCCATTTTCAGGTCGGCATTAAGAGCATCCCACGGGTGTGGAGAAAGTTGTTTCAGTCCCAGAGCGATCCGTTTTTTCTCGTCATCAAAATCGAGGATCACCACATTCAGTTTTTGATCCAGTTGTACAATTTCTTCCGGATGCGCAACACGTCCCCATGAAAGGTCGGTAATATGAATCAAACCGTCCACGCCTCCGAGATCGATAAATACGCCATAGGAGGTAATATTCTTAACCATACCCTCGAGCACCTGTCCTTTTTCGAGTTTACTGATAATTTCTTTCTTTTGTTGTTCCAGTTCCGCTTCGATAAGCGCTTTGTGCGACACAACGACGTTTCTGAATTCGGGATTGATTTTGACAACTTTAAATTCCATCACCTTCCCTACAAAGATGTCATAATCGCGGATGGGTTTCACATCAATCTGAGAACCCGGAAGAAAGGCTTCGATGCCGAAAATATCGACGATCATACCGCCTTTGGTACGGCATTTCACATAACCTTTGGTTACTTCTTGTGTTTCGAGCGCTCTATTCACCTGTTCCCACGAGCGGGTTGCACGAGCTTGTTTGTGTGACAGTATTAATTGTCCTCTTTTATCTTCCTGGCTTTCGATAAACACTTCTACTTTATCGCCGACTTTCAAATCGGGATTATAGCGAAATTCGCTCATCGGCACAACGCCGTCGGATTTATAACCGACATTTACAACAACTTCGCGTTTATTTATCGAAATGACTATGCCATCGACAACTTCCTTATCTTTAATCGCATTCAGGGTATTGTCATACACTTTCGTCAATTCTTCTTTTTTACTGGGGGAGTAGTTATCGCCCTGTGCGTATGCGTTCCAATCAAAATCTTCATCGGGGCCGGAAACTGTGGTCGGTGGTTCTTTTTCAGCGGGTACTGTTTCGTTTTTTTCTTTTTCTTCTTCTTCTTCTTCAGCCGGTATTTCTGCGGCAGGTTGAGTAATATCTTCGGCAACGGGAGCTACCTCGGAGGCTTTTTCTACAGAAACTTCTTTTTGAGAATCTTCTGCAACGTTTTGATTTTCTTCCATTAATTAAAAATATTTTACTAAATAATTAGTAGGTTAGACATTATGTTGTTAAAAAATTCGACCGCAAAGGTACAAAAACTTTCTAATTTACAAACACATTCGCATTACTTTTCGGCATATAGATCGGTAAAGTTTTCCGTGTACCGGCAATGTTTCACCCGCTCTCCGATGTCTCGATGAGATGATGTTCGACGCTCCGTCGGCGCGGCGTGTACTGTGAGAAAAGTTAGTCAATCTTTTCGTAATTGTGGGATTGTACTCAAAAGGAATAAGAAATGCGAAAGAGTACAAAAAGAGTACAAGATTTATAAAATCAGGATGAAAATTATTGTTTATATAGAATAAAAAAAACGAAGCGTTCTTTTACCTACATTTGCAATGCTAATAAAAAAGTGTAGCATCTATGAAATACGACAAAGTACGTAAGAATCCGAAGCAATGAAAACGTTGGGTGAATTACCGGAGAGGAACCATCTGCGGTTACAATACCCGACCGAACAATGCAGGAAGATCCTGCCTGACGGTAGTACGGAAAGACCTTTTTTGCGGGGAAAGTACGCCGAGAACATTCGCCGCAGGCAAAATCACACATCACACATCACACATCACACATCACGTATCACCATTTCGATTTCACCACGACAACAGAGCCTGCAATCATGACGATAGCCATGTTGACAACCCAAATTCCCATTCCCGCCAGCATAATGTTGACGGTAAGACCCGAATATGCGCCGATGAAAAAGACGGCATAAGAGCCTCGAAGCGCCGGCTCGGAAAAAGCAAAAGAAGGCGTAAACATCAGCAAAAGATATTCGGACGCAATCGCCGGAAATGCCTGGTATAAATCCAAATCGACGCCAAAAAACCGTAACATAAAATAGAACTGAAAACAGAAAACCAAATAACGAAGCATGGTCAACAGTAGCGTCACAAACAAATCACGGAAAGAATATTCGCCCAGAAACGATATAAAACCGCTTAGCTTCCGTCCCGTTTTGAGGCCGGAAAAACGAACGGCAATGACAGGCGTCAAAAAATAGATGGCCGTAAGCGCCGATAGACATAGCGCAACAATGATGATGTAGAGGTGAAAGCCGGTTATCGCTTTTTGCGTTTGCACGAAAAATAAAATCAGCGCCGGAATACCGAAGATTGTTTTGACAATGCTTTGGGTGAGGGCGCTCAAAACGCTTAACGAAAAACCCTGTTTCCTTTTCCCTTCGGGCAGGCATACGATTCTCCCTACGATTTCGCCCAGATGGTTGGGCGTAAAAAAACCGGTGGAGACTCCCGCCAGTATAGCTTTCAATGCTTCCGTCAAACCGATTTGCTGTATCTTTGATACCAACAACCGCCATTTCACAGCTTCGAGCATCCAGTTGACGGGAAGCAGCAGAAACACCGCCGACAGCCACCCGAAACGCGATAGTTGCATGGTTTCCCAATAAGCGGCAAAATCGGCGTAGCCGTCAAAGACAATCAGTTTGTAGACCAGAAAGGCGTAGGCGGCAATCATCAACAACCACTTGACGGCTATATAGAGTCGGCCTTTTAAAAAACCGTTTTCTCCGAAAACGACCGGTGTTTTCGACGCTGACTGTTGCATGGAATGGTTGAAAAATTTCACTTGTCGACAATGGATAGGCTATTCAACATCATCTTTGCTTGTGGGTTTTATCGTTATTTTGAATGTAAACAATCTTTGTGCGGAGTAGCTGAAAAAAACCGTAATGATCGACACAAACGCATTGGTTATCGAAGGCCAAAAGTGCAGGTAGTCGACAAAAAAATAGAATCCGCCGTAAGTCACCGCCAGGTTCGTGAGAACGACAAGAAAATACTTTACCAACTGTATCCTGCCGCGAGATGTTGTCGAAAGCGAAAACGTGACGTATTTCTGAAGTAAAAAACCGCTTAAAAGGGCAATAGGAAATTTGAACGTAAAAGCGGCAATATCCGAACGGATACGGATGAATCCCAGATCAAGCGGCTGCTGATGCAGAATGAAGTTGAAAATGCAAAAGTACAACACCCAGTCGAAAAGAAGGTTGGCGCCTCCCACAGCTCCATAACGGAAAAACTGTATCGACATAAACTTACGAAACGGAGGATAAAAAAAATCAATGACAGCGCGAATTTTGTCCGCTATTCCTTTCAAAATCTCTCTAATAAAATCCATCAAATAAGGATTAGTTTACACACAAGCTGCCGAAAGTGTAGGATAATCA
Organism: Prevotellaceae bacterium; assembly: GCA_031255055.1. Classification (GTDB taxonomy): domain Bacteria; phylum Bacteroidota; class Bacteroidia; order Bacteroidales; family Paludibacteraceae; genus JAIRTG01. Next base: position 2,110 of record JAIRTG010000028.1, on the reverse strand, counting down.
AACAATTATGCTTACTTTTGCGCTGCGAAACGCAAAGATACAATATAATTCACGAATCTAACACGTGGACTTCAACTGTTTTAACATAATAAGTATTCACCCCTATGCCCGACGATCACCAGCAATATGGCACATGTAAAAGCAAAGAAATATCTCGGCCAACACTTCCTGAGAGATACGGACGTTGCACGCCGGATTGTCGAGAGTCTGCCTCTCGACGACGCTTCTTGTGTGCTTGAAATCGGGCCGGGGATGGGCGTACTTACCCGATTTCTCATTCAAATTCCCAACATACGGCTAAAAGCAATCGAAATTGATACCGAATCGGTCAATTATCTCCGTTTTCACTATCCGCAATTAGACCTGCTGGAGGGAGACTTCCTGAAAATAAGCCCCGATAAAATTTTCCCGGAGAAACGCGACGTCAAATACACCATCATCGGCAACTTTCCATACAATATATCCAGTCAGATTTTTTTCAACGTATTGGACAATCGGGACAGCATCCCACACGTTGTCTGCATGATTCAAAAAGAAGTTGCCGAACGAATGGCGGCCAAATCGGGCAGCAAAACCTACGGCATATTGAGCGTACTGATGCAGGCATTCTACTCTATCGATTATCTTTTCACGGTGCACGAACATGTTTTTGACCCTCCGCCGAAGGTCAAATCGGCTGTTATTCGCCTCACCCGGAACGATATCGAGCATATTCAATGCGATGAGCAACTTTTCAAAACAGTGGTGAAAACAGCCTTCAACCAACGTCGGAAAACGATGCGCAACTCCTTGAAACCACTGGTGCCGAAAGAAAGCCCGATGTACAACAATCCGTTGTTCGACAAACGGCCCGAACAGTTAGACGTACAAACATTCGTAGAACTTACAAACATGGTGGCAACAGCTTTGCAGTCGATCAAAAAACAAATCAATGTTCAACCTTATGAAAAAAAGTAGCAGTCATGTCGGAATTAAGAATTTTTTACCAGGAAAATAACCGCCTCAAAATATCAAAAACAATAGAAACACTGAAAAAAGTCGATTTGAAAAACATTATCTGGATCGACTTAAACGATGTTTCGGACGAAATTGAAGACGAATTAGAACAATTTCTGAAAATTTATATCCAGGAAGACGAAGAAATCGAAGAAATCGAGATGAGTTCGCGTTTCATCCAAACCGACGACAGCATTGTCGCCAACTCCAATTTCCTTCAACAAAACTACGAACTGGAACCGATTTCTTTTATCTTGAAAAACGGGATATTGGTTTCTGTCCGCGATGCGGAATTAATTTCATTCAACGATACGATAAAGAAAATATACGCCAACACGCGCAATTTTCCAACAGGTTATCATGTGCTGGTTGCCATTTTCGAGACAAGAGTCGAATACGATGCGGATATGATCGAGGACATCACAGACGAAATCACACGATTGAGTAAGTCGATGAACTCATCGGGCGACAGCATGGACGAATCCATTCTGATCGACATCAAAGATTTGCAAGAAAAAGTGATGATACTCCGACAGAATATTATGGACAAACAGCGAGTTGTTTCCAATTTGCTGAAGAGCGATTTTTTTCCGCCCGAGCTTCAGCCGCGGTGGACAATGATCATCAAAGACATCAATTCTTTATTTGAGTACACGCGCTTTGGCTTCGACAGGCTCGATTATTTGCAGGACACATTTTTGGGGTTGGTAAATCTTCACCAAAGCAAGATCATCAAAATCTTTACCGTCGTATCGGTCATTTTCATGCCCCCGACGTTAATCGCTTCGATATACGGAATGAACTTCCGCGCAATGCCCGAACTGGATTGGCGCTACGGATATATCTTTTCCATCTTGCTGATGTTAGCTTCGGCCATCATCGTGCTCTATTTCTTCAAAAAGAAAAAGTGGCTCTGATTAGTGATTAGTGATTAGACATGTCGAACCGCATGAATCATGAACTATTAATCACTAAAAAAAGAGATTTTTTTTTTGGGGGGGGGAAGTCTCCCCCTCGCTTCAGCCCGCTGCGCGGTCTTCCGCTACCCCCTCTGCGGGGCGCTGCCCCGCAACGCCCCGCAGATAGTGATTAGTGTTTAGTGATTAGTGTTTAG
>JAIRTG010000023.1 GCA_031255055.1 Prevotellaceae bacterium | reverse complement strand
CTTTTTCTACAATTGCTGTGGCTTCGGTATTCCCTTTTTCTACACCTTCATGATAGATTTTGTCGGTAAGTTCTTGCAATTTTGTATTCATAAGGATTTGTTTTAGTTGGCGTTTTTTTCAATATGGGTACAAATGTAACATTAAATTTGGATTAATTGACGCAAAAGTCAGGGCTTCAATCGTTTTATTTATTCAAAAAGTTCTTTTGCACAACAAAAGTAAGAATGATTATGTTTCTTGGAAATAACTATTTATATTACACTGGTTAAACTTCACAAAAAATAATCATTTATCCGATCAAATACTTTAGTTGTTTATCCTTGATTATTAGGAATATGAATGTTTACTAATCACCAATCAGGCCATCCGAGTTTTGTATTTATTACACATCTTGTAATATTTGATAATATCCGGTTAAAAGAAAATTTACTCGCCGGCACGGATCGTCCGAACCTGGTTCTGTTACACACTATCCTGTCTGCGCTACTTTTTGACGACGCCTGTTTAGATCATCGACATAAAAAGAAAGGACAATTTCCGCGCAAGCGCAAACCGGTTTCTGCGCAGGAACTCATGCAATACAAATATGATTTTAAACTGAAAATACGTATTCTACGTAAAGTATTGGTTGGCTACACAAAACAAAAAAAGAGAGAGGATAAAAATCGGATAAAAAAATGCTGTTTTCCGCCACTCTTTTTTGGAAAACAAAAAAAAGCAGTATATTTGCACCCGCAAAACATTTGGGCGCTATAGCTCAGTCGGTAGAGCAAAGGACTGAAAATCCTTGTGTCCCCGGTTCGATTCCTGGTGGCGCCACCCCTTGAAGAACGCTTAAAACGATTAGTTTTAAGCGTTCTTCTTTTGTACGCCTCACAACAAAAGCCATCGGGAATCGAAATCCTTCAAAGATTTATTAAAATATCCGGCTTTTGTCAGCATCAAAATCAGCAGAAAGTCCCCTCTCGTCCCCCTTGTAAAGTGTAGGTGTAGCCGCAGCTCGGTGGTGAGCGGCCGGCACAAAAACCGACCCCATTGCGGAGCCGGCTTATCGTCAATCACTAAACACTAATCGCTAATCACTATTTTACGGATGGTTTCGCCGTCGGCGGGTACTGTGAGCCGTTTCACCAGTTGACCGCTCAGGTCACGGATGACTCTCCGTTCTACCGCTGCGGCCGACCGAATGTACAATACATCCCGTGCCGGATTGGGATAGATAACCACAGCAGGATCGAACGGTGTCGAGATCTCCGGCGTCCGTACAGCAGGCGTCTGAGACGGGTTATTTCCGTCCGTTTCACGAGGCCTCGTTGTGCACGTATAGTTGTGTTCGTCTAACGGAATAATTGATACAACCAAATGTTCTGTAGTAATTTTAGTGATGATTGTACCGTTATTTTGACGGAAAAATAGCATTACATCCCTTTCATTTCCCATAAACAGTGCGAATGTAGGTTGATTTTTGTTATTTCACAATACTTTGCAAAAAAACAGTGAGAATAGTCTGCTTATCGGGTCTCCTTCTTGTTTTCGCAGAGGTAGGAGCATCACATCCACCATCGCCGAATGATGATGGTACCCATCTATTCATTTTTCTGTATTCCAATCGGTTAATGTGTTTCCCGATTAAGTAAATTTATAATTTACAAACAGTTAATTAAAGCAGGCGGCCGACACATATTCGTATTTTTGTAGAAACTAAAAATCTACTGCTTATGAAACCTAAATTGTTAATTATTCTATCGACATTGCCTGTGCTACTCTTTGCACAAAGTCTGACCGAAAATGATTTGAACGACATCCGTTCATCGTTCAAATCCGAGAACGAAACAAAAGCCATCCGGAACGTACTGAGTAACAACCGCGACCTCCGATCAACGGCGCTGAATCGCGCCCTGCAGGGGAAAATCGACCATTTTTTCAAATACCGCGTCAACGTCAGCGGCATCACCGACCAAAAAAGTTCGGGACGCTGCTGGATGTTCACTTCGATGAACGTCCTGCGTCCTTCGGTGATGGAAAAATACAACCTGAGTCAATTCGATTTCTCGCATAACTACCTATACTTCTGGGATCTCTTTGAAAAATCCAACCTCTTTCTGGAAAACATCATTGCAACCGCTTCCCTTCCGTTCGACGACAGGGCGGTAGTCGAATACCTCAAGGCCCCCGTCAGCGACGGCGGCGTGTGGAACCTCTACTATAATGCGGCCGAAAAATACGGCGTTGTTCCGGCAGAGGTAATGCCCGAAACGGCACATTCCAACAGTACAAGCCAATTGTTGGGCATTGTCCGGGAGCGGCTTCGGGGCGGCGCCTATGAATTGCGCGAAATGCTTTCGCAGAAAGCGAAACGAACAGCGGTACAATCGCACAAAAAGGCGATTTTATCGGACGTCTACCGGGTATTGGCGCTCTGTCTGGGCGAACCGCCGACCAAATTTACATGGCGCTATAAAGATAAAAGTAATCGGATCAAAGAACTGAAAGACTATACGCCGCAACAATTCTACAGAGAAATCACGCCCGACGATTATTCGCCCGACAACTATATCATGATAATGAACGACCCGACCCGGGCGTATTATAAGACATACGAAATACAAAATTACAGGAACACTTTTGAAGGCATCAACTGGATCTATCTCAATCTTCCGAACGATGTGATAAAAAAAGCGGCGTTATTATCCATCAAGAACAACGAAGCGATGTATGCGTCATGCGACGTCAACAAGCAGCTCAACCGCGAAACAGGCATTCTCGACCCGCAGATGTACGATTACGAATCGTTATTCGGCATCAGGCTGAAGATGGACAAAAAAGCACGTATCCTCACCCGACAAAGCGCCTCAAGTCATGCCATGACGTTGATTGGCTGTGATACGGACGAGAATGATCTACCTGTCAAATGGGAGTTTGAGAACAGTTGGGGAGCGTCGTCGGGCAACAAGGGCTACCTGACATTTACCGATGACTGGTTCGACGAATACCTGTTTCGCCTTGTTGTCCACAAAAAGTATTTGGACAAAAAATCCGTCGACAGCCTCAATCAAAAACCGGTACAATTGCCCGTTTGGGATTACATGTTTTAGATCGGTTCGGACGATGAATGATCAGCGTTAAAAGTAGGCGTATCAGAGGCGTCGATACGGGAGTTGTCAGCCTCTTATGAAAACGGTGTCCTACGGACTTTCGTGCGGTCTTCCTTAAAGCGAGAGAAAGATGAAGGAGGGGGGGGAAGTCTCCCCTTCGCTTCAGCCTGCTTACGCGGTCTTCCTTCAAGAAAGAGAAAGAGAAAGAGAATTAGGGGGGGAAGTCTCCCCTTCGCTTCAGCCTGCTTACGCGGTCTTCCTTGAAGAAAGAGAAAGAGAAAGAGAATTAGGGGGGGGGGAAGTCTCCCCCTCGCTTCAGCCCGCCTGCGGCGGTCTTCCGCTACCCCCTCTGCGGGGCGCTGCCCCGCAACGCCCCGTAAGACAGTGATTAAATAGTGATTAGTGTTTAG
>JAIRTG010000018.1 GCA_031255055.1 Prevotellaceae bacterium | reverse complement strand
TTGTTTCGGCAATCAATTTTGCATCGGTAAGCAGTTCCAGCGACTTCACGTGTTCTTTCCTGTTGCGTGCCTCTACGCCCGCCCGGATAAGACGTTCACATTCCTCAATACTGTTAGCTTTCGCGGGCAATACAGCGGCCGCCGTAAGGAGTGAAAATAAAACTGTTGTAACTATTGTATGGAAATGCTTCATTGTCTGCTTAAACAAGTGAGACAAAAATACAAAAAAAACTTAAATAAATAACGAAATTTTTTAATTATGAAGTGTATGTTGATGAGTGTTGGTTGCGTAGTGACGCAGCCTTGATAGAAGTGTGCCTCAAAAAGCCAGGCTACAAGCCTGCGCGAGCAGGGAAAAACAGTGTGTTGCCGAAGCCTCGCACGCTGCGGGAAAGGAAAAACACTGCGTTGTTGGAGCCTCGCACGTTGCGGGAAAGGAAAAACACTGCGTTGTTGGAGCCCCGCACGTTGCGGGAAAGGAAAAACACTGCGTTGTTGTAGCCCCGCACGTTGCGGGAAAGGAAAAACACTACGTTGTTGGAGCCCCGCACGTTGCGGGAAAGGAAAAACACTGCGTTGTTGGAGCCCCGCACGTTGCGGGAAAGGAAAAACACTGCGTTGTAGTAGCCTCGCACGTTGCGGGAAAGGAAAAACACTGCGTTGTCGAAGCCCCGCACGTTGCGGGAAAGGGAAAACACTACGTTGTTGGAGCCCCGCACATTGCAGGAAAGGAAAGACCCTCGCTACCGCACGATTCCTATCGTGTGGTAATATAAAAAATTGAAAGCTTGTTTCAAGTCATTATGTAGAACATAATACCACACGATCGGAATCGTGCGGTAGCGGAGGGGTGGGAGATGCGGTAAAAGACAAAACGCTGTAAGCGTTTCCCAGATTGAAAGTTGAAAGTTGAAAATTGAAAATTTCCCACCCACACTGTCATACCGAGCCTGTCGAGACATCTGTATTTTCATCCCCCCAGATAAATCTGGAGGTTATGCACAGGTTGCCCTTACAGGGCAGTACGAGCAATTTTCTCCCCGCTGGCGCGGATATTCATCCGTGCCTTGCTTGAAAAGCAATCAATTACTCGAACTATTCAAAGAAGTTTATTGCTCGTTCCGGCCAACACACAGGCTACAAGCCTGCGCGAGCAGGGGTTGAACGTACTGCTACGTTCGGTTCTATTCCCGTAGAACGACCTGCCGGTTGTCCGAACTGTGATGCTTGTGATTCGTTTGATTGATGGGATGCCCGTCTAATTGTCCGAACCTTGATTTTTCGGATTACAGGATTGCTCTGATTTTGTTGTATTTTTGCACGTCATGGAGTACCGGACGGGGCGTTGCGGGGCAGCGCCCCGCAGAGGGGGTAGCGGAAGACCGCGCAGCGGGCTGAAGCGAGGGGGAGACTTCCCCCCCCCTAATTTTCTTTCTCTTATTTTATTGAAGACGCCGCAGGCGAACAATTAATCATTAAACATTAATCACTATTTTCTATCCACTTTCGGGCGTTGACAAAGGCTTCCATCCAGGGCGTTATCTGATCGGAGCGGAGGCGGTCGGCGGGATAATGCGCACATTGCCAGGGAAAAATGGCTCGCTCGGGATGAGGCATCATGCCCAGATGACGACCGTCGGACGAAGCAATACCCGCTACACAATAGTCGGAGCCGTTGGGATTGGCGGGATAGCCCTCGTGCGTATATTTCGCCACAATGTTATAGGCCGACTCCGGCTGCGGAAGCCGAAAACGACCTTCGCCGTGCGCTACCCATACGCCTATTTTGCTCCCCGATAAGGAACCGAACATCACCGAGTTGTTTTCGGGAATGGCCAGGCTGATGAAATTCGACTCGAATTTGTGCGAATCGTTGTGCAGCATTTTCGGTTTGACCTCGTGCTCAGGCGTTATCAACCCCAGTTCTACCATCAACTGGCAGCCGTTGCAAATGCCGAGACTCAAGGTGTCGGTGCGCCCGTAGAAACGCTCAAGCGCCTTTTTCGCTTTTTCGTTGTAAAGGAAACCGCCCGCCCAGCCTTTTGCCGAACCCAGTACGTCGGAGTTCGAGAAACCGCCGCAGAAGACAATCATGTTGACATCCTCCAACGTTTCCCGGCCCGAAACAAGGTCGGTCGTGTGGACGTCTTTCACATCGAATCCGGCCAGATAAAGGGTGTAGGCCATTTCGCGCTCGCCGTTTGTACCTTTTTCGCGGATGATGGCGGCCTTCACGCCGCTCGGCTCACGGTGGTACGACAGGCCGAATTGCGATAGCTTGCCCTTGAACGAGACGGGATATTTGAACTCCAATGCCTGATTTTTGTAGTTGACATATCGCTCTTCGGCGCATTGTTCGCCGCTCTGCCTGCGGTCGAGCAGGTACGACGAGCGATACCAGACGTCGCGCAGTTCGTTGACGGCAAAAACGTAGGCCGTCTTCTTTTTGTGTACTTCCAGTCGCCGTTCGGCAATCGGCCGGGCAATGAGGGCATAGCCGACACCATGCGCCGAAAGTACTTTTTCGACCGCTTTTTTCGCTCTTACCTGAATCAATACGCCCGGATTTTCGGCAAACAGCGTATGGATAATCGAACTTTCGGCGACCGGATCAAGGTTGACGTACAGCCCGCCTTCGCGATTGGCAAAACACATTTCGAGCAGCGCCGTCAACATGCCGCCCTCCGAAATATCGTGTCCGGCAAGAATCAACCCGTTATTGATCAATTCCTGGATACTGTCGAACGCCGATTTGAAATAGCCGGCATCCTTTACGGTGGGCACGTCGCCGCCGATTTTGTTCAGCGTCTGCGCCAGTACCGACCCGCCCAACTGCTGTTTGTCGAACGAAAAATCGATGTAATAGACCGCCGTATCGGGGTCGTTTACCAGCACGGGTTCTACGATTCTTTTCAGATTTGAAATTTCCGCTCCGGCGGAGATGATGACCGTGCCGGGTGAAAATACTTTCTTTTCGCCGTACTTTTGCGTCATCGAGAGGCTGTCTTTTCCGGTCGGAATGTTGATGCCCAACTCGCAGGCAAAACGGCTGCAAGCCTCTACCGCCTTGTACAGCCGTGCGTCTTCGCCCTGATTTTTGCAGGGCCACATCCAGTTGGCGCTCAACGATACGCTCTTCAATCCTTCGGCAAGCGGCGCCCATACGATGTTGGTCAGCGCTTCGGCGATTGCCAGTACCGAACCGGCTGCGGGATCGGCCAATGCCGCCAAAGGCGCGTGTCCGATAGCCGTTGCCATTCCCTTTTCGCCGCGATAGTCCAGCGCTACGGCGCCCAAATCGGCCAAAGGAAGCTGTAACTCGCCGACGCATTGCTGTTGCGCAATTCTTCCCGTTACCGAACGATCTACTTTGTTTGTCAACCAGTCTTTGCAGGCGACGGATTCGACTTGCAATACGTGTCGGATGTATTCCATTATTTTTTCTTCTTCCGTTTCCACCGGCGCATATTTTTCTTCCACCGTCGTGTCTTCCATCACGGTCTGAGGCGGATTCCCGAAGAAATCGCTCAACTGCATGTCGATGGGCTTGGTACCGTCGGCCTGCTCGAAAACAAATTGCATGTCGCCCGTCGTTTCGCCCACAACGTAGATCGGCGCACGTTCGCGCTCGGCCAGCCGTTGCACATACTCGACATCTTTTTCTTTTATCAACAGTCCCATTCGCTCCTGACTTTCGTTGCCGATAATTTCCTTTGCGCTCAGGGTAGGGTCGCCAACCGGCAGTTTCGACAGGCCGATTCTGCCGCCGATGCTTTCCACCAGTTCCGACAGACTGTTCAGATGGCCGCCCGCACCGTGGTCGTGGATGGAGACAATCGGATTATCGTCCGACTCCGAAAGCGTGCGGATAACATTGGCAACGCGCTTTTGCATTTCGGGATTGGCGCGTTGTACGGCGTTCAGCTCAATGGCGTTGCCGTACTGTCCGGTTTCGACCGACGAAACGGCGCCTCCGCCCATCCCGATGCGGTAGTTGTCGCCGCCCATCACCACAATTTTGTCGCCCGCTTCGGGCTCACCTTTCAACGCATCTTCTTTCTTGCCGTAGCCGACGCCGCCGGCAAGCATAATCACTTTATCGTAGCCGCAGGTCTTCTCGTTTTCTTCGTGCTCGAAAGTCAGCAGCGAACCGCAAATGAGCGGCTGTCCGAAATGATTCCCGAAAGCGGATGCGCCGTTCGAGGCTTTGATAAGAATCTGTTCGGGCGTTTGGTAGAGCCATTGGCGCGGGCCGAGGTATTTTTCCCACGTGCGCCCTGCCTCTGTGCGCGGGTATGACGTCATGTACACCGCCGTTCCGGCAATCGGCAACGACGCCTTTCCGCCGCCGAGACGGTCGCGAATTTCGCCGCCTGTTCCGGTCGCCGCGCCGTTGAACGGCTCTACCGTTGTCGGGAAATTATGCGTTTCGGCCTTGAGGGATAACACGGTGGCTATCCGTTTCACGGCGTAATAGTCGGGTTTGTCGCCCGACAGGGGCGCAAACTGTTCGACATCAGGCCCCGTATTGAAGGCTACATTGTCTTTGTAGGCCGAAACAAGCTGATTCGGATGGACTGCCGATGTTTTTTTAATCATGTCGAAGAGAGACGATTCTTTTTCTTCGCCGTCGATAATGAATTTCCCGCCGAATATCTTGTGCCGACAATGTTCCGAATTGACCTGCGAGAATCCGAACACTTCGCTGTCGGTCAGCTTGCGGCCGAGTTTTCGGCTTAGCCCGTTCAGGTAGTCGATTTCGGCCGCGCTCAGCGCCAGGCCTTCCTGCCGGTTACAGGCGGCTATGTCGTCGATATACAATATCGGTTCGGGCTGTCGGTCGGTTGTAAAAACGGCCTGATCCAAGCCTTCGTAAATGCGTTGAAGCATGGGATCGACCTCGTCGCGAGCGGCTTCTGTGGCGAGGGGCGCAAATTCCTCTATACGTAAAATGCCGCTGATACCCATGTTTTGGGTGATTTCAACGGCATTTGTACTCCAGGGGGTAATCATTTCGCGACGCGGCCCGACGAAACGCTCTGTCGGACATTGCTCTGTGAGCGGTTGCGCTTCGCCGAAAAGCCATTTGAGTTTTTGAATATCGCTATCGTGTAGCGGTTCGATCGATTGCACGGCATAAATGTGCTGTTCGGAAGTACGGAAAAAATGAATCATGATGTTTTAGAAGTTACGGAAGTTAAACAAAATTGCCGAAACAGGATTGTTGTTTTCGTTTTCGGTCGCAAAGATAATATATAAAACCGGCTCGGAAAATTAGTGTTTAGTGATTAGTGATTAGTGATTAATGGTTATTACAAGTTCGCTATGTTTAATCACTAAACACTAATCACTCTTCATTCTTCACTGTCTTTCGGGGCGTTGCGGGGCAGCGCCCCGCAGAGGGGGTAGCGGAATACGCCGTAGGCGGCTGTAGCGAGGGGGAGACTTCCCCCCCCCCTAATATTCTTTCTCTTTCTCTTTCTTGTTAGACGGTTGTTTTCAACTCGATTATTTTTTCCGTTTTAGCCGTCACTTTGTACCTCTCGTCGATGCTTTTGCCGACAATCCATACAATGTTTTCTTCGGATGTGACGACCCAAATCTCATCTTTTTCAAATAGATTGAGTTTTCTGTCGGTAAGAAAATCGCTGATCTTTTTCTTTCCTTTCATGCCTAACGGATAAAAAAAGTCTCCTTTTCGCCATATCCTTACTTCCAGCGGGTATTTTATGGCCGAAGCGTCTATATGGGCACAGTTTTTATCGGTCGAAAGTGTATAGTCGGTTGTTTTGTCAAATTCGCTTATCTGTAGCGGGAGCGGGGAGGTTGTTTTGGGCGTCTGCGGGGATATGAAAAAGGACGCCGGACGGTCGACTGTTTTTTGTTCGCAAAGAATCAGGAAATCGCGATCTTTGACAAGCCGATGCGTTTGTGAATAAAAGATTTTACCTGATTCGTTTGTGAGATTTTCGAGGATTCGGCCGACAGTCGATGAGTTGAAACGATAACCGGAAAGTAGTTCGAACAGGACGGTTGCATATCCAGGCGTCTGTTTCAACAAACGAATGTCAATTTTCAGGTATTTCTCTTGCTTGCTTACGATATTTTTTACGGCTTGTCGCACATAATGTGCTACAATCGTATTGTAATCTTTAAATCGTACCGCCGATTCGTTCAGCGTCTGCTTCACCGACGGATTGATTTCTTCCATCAGCGGAAGTAATCGGTTTCTGATTTTATTTCGCGTATAGATATTCTCTTTATTGCTCTCGTCGGTCACAAAACGCAACCGATGAGCTTCGACGTAACGTTCGATTTCACCGCGCGTGACACAGAGCAACGGGCGCACAATGTATCCGTTTTTCACCGGAATACCGGTCATACCTTTTAGACCCGTACCGCGTATGAGGTTCATCAGCATGGTTTCGACATGGTCGTCGGCATGATGCGCCACCGCAATGGCTTGTGCACGGTGTAGCGTACGCATTTTTTCAAAGAAATGGTACCGCAGTTCGCGGGCGGCCATTTCGATCGACATTTTATGTGCCTGCGCGTATGCCGTGGTATCGAAATCGACGCTTGTAAACGGCATGTGCAGCTCTCGACAAAATGATTCGGCAAATTGCCGGTCGCGGTCGGAGGCTTCTCCGCGAAGATGAAAATTGCAGTGTGCCGCGACGCATTGGTAGCCGAGCGAATGTAGGATGTGCAATAGAGCGACGGAATCGGCGCCGCCGCTGAAACCTGCAACGATTTTCTGCCTGTCGGCCAGTAGCCGGTTGTTTTCGATATAGGACTTTACCGTATGTTGTATCATGTTTGTTTTTTGATTTAACTTTGCAGGCTTTTGAGGAAAATATCTTTTGCGCAAAGGTAAATGATGTTTTCATTAAAACAAACCGGACGATTGTTCCGGCAAAAAAGAAAACGGATATACAACTCATTATTTTACGGAATGACATATCAGGAAGCATTAGATTATTTATACAACAGTCTTCCCGTTTTTCACAACGTGGGAAGCGCGGCCTATAAACCGGGTTTGGGAAATACGGTCAGACTGATGGAGGCTTTGGAGAATCCCCACAGGAAATTCCGGAGTATTCATGTTGCCGGAACAAACGGGAAAGGCTCCGTATCGCATTTTTTAGCGGCGATATTGCAGGCAGCGGGATATAAAGTCGGGTTATACACCTCTCCGCATCTGGTCGATTTCGGAGAACGGATACGTGTTGACGGCAAAAAGATCGAAACATCTTATGTGGTCGATTTTATAGCAAACAACCGCAAGCTGCTTGAGCGAATCCGTCCGTCGTTTTTTGAGACGGCCATGTCGATGGCGTTCAACTATTTTGCCGATTGCCGGGTCGACATCGCGATTGTTGAAGTCGGGTTGGGCGGACGTCTCGACAGTACGAATATTATACATCCGATACTTTCGGTGATTACAAATATTGCTTTCGACCACGTCGAATTTTTGGGGGATACGCTTCCCAAGATAGCCGCCGAAAAGGCCGGTATTATCAAAGCGAAGACGCCGGTTGTCATTGGCGAGTACCTGCCCGAAACCAAACCGGTATTTGAACAGAAAGCTTCTGTCGAAAATGCGCCGATTGTTTTTGCCGAAGATGCCATCCGGCTGCGTTTTCTTGCACACCGGGATGGGAAAATGCTTGTAGAGACATCGAAAAACGAGCGGTTATTGGTCGGCTTGTCGGGCGTATATCAGCTGAAAAATATCGCGACGGTGCTAACCGCCTGTGACGACTTGTTGAAATGCGGTGTCTTTATTTCGGCGCAGGACATACGCGACGGCCTCGAAAACGTAGTAGAAACGGTCGGTCTACAGGGACGCTGGCAGCGGCTTTCGGAAAAACCGTTGGTCATTGCGGATACGGGACACAATGCGGCCGGTATCCGATATGTTGCGGAACAGCTCAGGGAGCAGCGTTGTGCGACATTACGCCTTGTGATCGGCATGGTGAGCGATAAAGACATTACGGCGGCGTTACAACTGTTACCCGAGAATGGCGTCTATTATTTCACCCAGGCAACCGTGTCGCGTGCAATGCCTTCGGAGAAGTTGCGTGAAAAGGCCGTTGAACAACACCTGACCGGAGCAGCTTTTCCAACCGTATCGTCGGCAATTGAAAAAGCGCTGCAAGATGCGGCCGAAAAAGATGTGATTTTTATCGGAGGAAGTAATTTTGTGGTAGGAGAGGCGATGACGGTATTCGATGACCGGCGATTGCTCGCTAAACGCTGATTTCCAATTTCTAACTTCTCATTTCCGATCTCAAACAATGCTGCCGTACGACTCGTAATTAACAAACACGAAGAAACTATCTGTTTTATAACATACTTTTGGGCTTGTCTGACCGGGAAAAACGTTGTTACTTTGCACCGTTAACTAAACAACACAATCTTTTTTATACCTTAAAAAAAACTAATACCTATTGAAAAAAAGAGACTTTGTGAAAAGTCTCTTTTTTTGTGCCGTTTTTTTTCCGACAATTTCCGACAACCGGGCTATCCGGCAATCTCATTCGGCGAAGGATTAACTAGCTTTTTCAGTCCTATCCGTCATCCTTCCTGAAAGAGAACGCATATTAGGGGGGGGGGGAGTCTCCCCCTCGCTACAACCCGCCGTTGGCGTCTTCCTTGAAGAAAGAGAAAGAGAAAGAGAATTAGGGGGGGGAAGTCTCCCCCTCGCTTCAGCCCGCCTGCGGCGGTCTTCCGCTACCCCCTCTGCGGGGCGCTGCCCCGCAACGCCCCGTAAGACAGTGATTAAATAGTGATTAGTGTTTAG
>JAIRTG010000031.1 GCA_031255055.1 Prevotellaceae bacterium | reverse complement strand
ATGAGTTCGGTCGAAAAGAAGTATTATTCGCAGGCATCCGCCACAACGGGCACCATGCGGTTGACAGGACAATCGTTCAGTATGGGTATCGCAAGCATGATGATTGCGTTCTATGTAGGAAATAATAAAATAACTCCCGAACTGTATCCCAACTTTTTGCAAAGTATGCGCATGACGTTTATCCTGTTTGTTGTGCTGTGCGTTTTCGGTATTTACGCTTCTACGGCGCGTATCGAAAGGCATGATTCGGGACGATAACCTGCCTCTTGCCGGCTCCTATCTGAAAAGCTCGTCTGTTTTTGACTTATCGTTAGGAGACTGAAAAATCGTTTCACAAGCGAGTGTAGAGATCACTCTCCTCTACTTCCATTTTTGTACGGGGTGAATGGTTTTTGTTGTTCGCTTAATTTTCTTCTTCGTAATAATACGAATAATCTATTCCTTTCATAAACATTTCGCGACTGTCGATTTCATCGGTCAGGGCATTTTTTAGCAGACTTTTCAGTCTCAAACTGTTTACCGCACTTAGAACCATTGCATTCAGATAGTCTTTTTTGTTGATTTTGCTCCAGTCGACGCATTTTTTCAGGCGCTTTTTCAGCATCAAAGCTGTTGTCACTGTAGAGAAACCAGTCCAAAAACTTCATAGCCTTGTTGTTCGGGAAATGCTTGGCAAGAGAAGTAACGTCGCTGCTGTCAAGCGTGTCGGTTAAGCGCATTTTTCCACCAGGCGTTCTTAATTTCCACAGGGTAGTGATACTCACCAGTTCATTATTCTCTTTTTTTAGCTTGGTTTTGAAATATTTCCAATAGTTCCGAGCTTTTGTATAATCATTCTCTCCGTTGAGAATACCTACAATGTCAATCACAGAAAATCACCATTTGTTGCCTTTTTCGTCCCAAATGGTGCGTACTTCGCGGTCGTCAAAAAAACGGATTGAAACTTGACTGATATTGTCGGACGTTCCTATTGATGACGCATAATACGTTCTTTTCCTAATGAGAAAAGTTTAAGCATCGGCATTCGCCATCCCTAAAAATCGCCTTTAATACCTAAAATGTGAGTCAGATTGTCCACGTTGAGAGATGCCGTTCCGCCTTTGAATGTCACATGAAACAGTAGTTTACCTCTTTCCATTTCTCTGCAGACGCTCTCGTAGTTCGGTTCGTCGATCTTGTCGGCAATTTCAACACCTGATTTTGAGCTGATTTTGATGGTGGTTTTATTTTGTTTTTTTGTGTCGGACTCAACCGAGAAAATGATGCCGGCGTTGTCGGGGTTTGAAATGATGTGTAAGATTCGCTCAAAAGAAATTCCATAAATTTTGTCGAAAAATACTTGAAAATAGAAATGGGGTACATTAAAAGTTTTAATCCATTTATAAACCGCCTTTATGTCGTCTACTTTGAGCGTAATGGGGATGTAGTCACGCTTTTGTATTCCTTTGATCGCTATTTTAAGCTGCTTGAAAAGAACGCTGAGTTCAATCAAGCTCTCTGATGAACGCCAACTCGGCACTTTGAAATCGGTTCGATTCAGTGTTCTGGGCGTCATGCCGTTGAGTACTTCGATATAACTTTCTCGTGAAGGATGATCGAGTATCTCCCTGTATTCGCCCAATACTTTATTCTTTATTTCAAAAGCGATTTTAGCCAAATTTTCAGTACGCATTTGCTTTGCTTTCTCGTAGCGGTCGATCAGGAAGGCGCTCGAACGGACTTCTACGCCTGCGACTGCTTTTTTCACATAATCGGTGATTTGTTCGTGTGGAATGTGACTGATGTCGAGACCTAAGTTTGCACGGAAATCGGACTTGTTGAAAATCAATAAATCGGGACGCTTGCCAATCGTGTCTAATTCGTTTTGAAGTTCTTGAAAGAAAGCGTCGAAACCTTCTTCGCCTGCAATCAAATCGGCTGTTTTTCCGTATTTTACAGCAACATAGTTCTTTGAACTTTTATTAATCGCCCTTGTAACCAGGTCTTCGGCCCATTCGTCTTGTTTTTTTTCCGTCATGCAGTAGGAGGACGCTTGTGTGAAGGTGCGTGACAAATCTCCTAACCGTGAAAAATCGACCATTTCAACAGAGATGTCTTTTGTTAATTCTCTGATTCTATCAAAATAATTCATATAAGTTTGTCAATTAAATTTCAGTTCGTAAAGTTACTGAAATTTCCTCAATTAACGCGATAGCTACCAATTATTCCTGCCCGTTCCTAAAATCAGCGCCCCAAGACCACGTTTCAACGTCGCAAACAATTTGGCAACATTACCCAAAAATTCAAGCATTTGCTGTAGTTGTACGTTGGAAATTCGCACCCATGCCGACGCTATCGTAATTAATGAAGCAGGCTTCACGCGCCTAATGAAGCAGGCTTCATGTACCTGATGAAGCAGACTTCACGTATCTAATATGAGAAGCGCTTATTTTTTCAATCGGAAGAGGAACTCCAATCCGCCTTCGGTTCTGTTTTTGGCGACGATAGTCCCTTTGTGGAATGTGACGGCGTTTTTGACGATAGACAATCCCAGTCCCGAACCGCCGGTGTCGCGGGTGCGCCCTTCGTTGACTCTGTAGAACCGTTCAAACAGGCGATTCAGGTGATGCTCGTTCGGAATACCCGTGCCGGTATCGTAGAACGAGAAATAATAGAAGTCTTTATCCTGATTGTAGCCGTCGATTCGGACGTTGATGTTTTCTCCGGCATAACGAATCGTATTGTCGGTCAGGTTGCGGAAAATGGAATAAAGCAGGTTTTTGTTCCCTTTTATGGTCAATTTATCGTCGATATTCCACCGAAAATCAATACCCTTTTCCTTCAGCGGCAGCGACAAATCATCTTTCAACGCCTTGAGCAATTGGACTATGTTGACCTCTTCGAGCTTAAATGTTTGCGGCGCTTCCTCCATCTTCGTTATCAGACTCATGTCCTGAATAAGCTCCGACAGCACGATGGTCTGGTCGAAGGCTTGTGTGATGAAATACGCTTTCTGCTCGTCGTTGAGCGGCTGTTCCAAGACCGTTTCCAGATAGCCGCGAATACTGGTAACCGGCGTCCGCAATTCGTGAGCGATATTGCCGGTAATTTCCTGCTTGATAAGCCGCGTTTTTTCCTGTCGGGTAATGTCGTTCAACACCAATTCAAAACTTTCATCCTCAAAAACATTGATTCGGAGAGAAAATGTTTTCCCCTGTTTGTTCAATTGGACGTCAAAATAATGTTCCTCTTTTTGCGTCAGGAACTGCTTTGCCTCATCGAATACACTATCGCGGAAAATAACAGACGGGTCGCTGTTGGCAACTTCGGTGAGCGTATTCAGAAATTGAATAAACAAGCTGTTGTAAAATTCGACCTTCCGTTCCGCATTGAAAAAACAAATGCCCTCTTCGGAGGTGTGTACATGCTGTAACAACTTCTCTCGCTCGATGCTTATTATTTTTTTATTCCGGTTCATTTGAAGGTAGTTACTCGCTATTTTCCGGCCTATTTCGCCAAGCTCGTCATTGGGGAAAGTGAACTCCGGCAGATTATCGTTGGTCGAAAGCAGGGCAAAATCGCGAAGCTGTTTGACGGATTTCCCAAAACGCGAAGTGATCGCGTATATCAACGACAGCACAACAACAAAAAGCCCAATCATAAAACCTAAAAACAAGTTGTCCGATTTTAGCAGACGCTGTATCCGGATGTCGTATGGCAAAGCTACGCGGATGTACCGGTTACCGTTTTTTTTGGCATAATAAAGATATTTTCGATTGGTCGATGCGGAATGTCGTATATCGGTTCCGCGCCCTTTGGACAGCGCCTGCTTTATTTCGGTACGGGCAGAATGATTTTCCATCTCCGACAAATCGCCGATCGAATTATCGAACAATACACGACCCTTTTCATCAATCAAACTTAAACGGATATTGTCCGGCAAAAACGTTAGAGCCTGTTCCAAAGCCTGCTCCCGATGATTGGCTATCGTCAATACCGAATCCACAACTTCCGAATATGCGTCTAATTTCTCGACCAGAACGCTGATCCTGAAAGCCCTTTCGCGCGATTCTTCAAAAAACATCAGACAGATTGTGAATGTCGTAAACACAATCACAATATATAAGAAGAGCCGTTGTTTGTAGTTCAGTTTCATAAATTTGAAATGTCGAACCGGTAGCCGTATCCTGAACGGTTCGTAATGACCGAAGCATAGTCTCCCAGTTTCTTGCGCAGACGGGTAATGTGTACGTCAACAGTCCGTTCGGTTATATACGGCGTATCCTTCCATACAATATCAATGATGTCTTCGCGCGAAAATATCCGGTTGCTGTTCGACGACAGGAGTACAAGCAATTCAAATTCGGTTTTTGTCAGCAGTACTTTTTCTTCGTTTACCCAAACTTCTTTCGTCTCAAGGTTGATGCTCAGGTTGTCGAACGTCAAGTTCGTATTTCCCGCGTTGTTTTCGGAAAGCAAATTTGAGCGTTTCAAAACGGCTTTCGTACGCGCAACAAGCTCTTTTATCGAGAACGGTTTGGAAATATAGTCGTCGCCTCCCACCGAAAAGCCGGTAAGCATGTCGTTCTCCGTATCTTTGGCCGTGAGAAATATGATCGGCGTTCCGATTCTTTGTTGACGCAGCTTTTCCGCCATTTTGTAGCCGGACATACCGGCCATCATAACGTCGAGCAAAATGAGCGCAAAATTTTCAGGTGATTTTCCTAAAGCTTCTTCGGCAGAATGTGCACATTCTACATCAAATCCTTCGTTTTTCAGGTTGAACGCCAATATCTCACAAATATTTCGGTCGTCGTCCACTATGAGAATTTTATCAGTCATGTGTTTGAGCGGGTTTTTACTTACGGGGCAAAATTAAGATAATTAATGATAATTAATCATCACGGTCGAAGAAAATATCATTTACGGCTTATTTTTTCCGCTATGCTTCAACACTTTTGCGTCGATATAAAAAACAATTTCCTCCACAATATTAATACACCTGTCGCCGATTCGCTCAAGTTTGCGGATAAGTAACATCATTTTCAGTCCGCAGCGGATACAGGCCGGATTTTTCTGCAGAAAATCGGTCAGTATATTCAGTGCATTGTGATAGATTTCGTCCACCAGTTCATCTTTTGCCATGGTCTTACCCGAAATCTTCGTATTTTCCGATTCGAGCGCCACAAAGCCGTCGGTCAGCATACTGATAACCGTATCGAACATCTTTTCGATTAGCAGTTCCTCGATTAGCTCCGGAGACAATTTATTACAATCATCGTCGATCACGTGACGGGCAATGCCCTCGGCAAAGTCGCCGATACGCTCCAGCGTACTGCTGATTTTGATTAGCGACAGCACGAGGCGTAAATCGACGGCTACCGGATTGTAGAGCGCGATATAATTTTCGCAATCGCTATCGATTTTCAGTTCAAAAGCATCGACGCGCTTTTCGCGACTCACTATTTCACGCGCCAACTCGAAGTCGCCCTTCAAAAAAGACTGTTTCGCCTTTTCTAACTGCGAAATAACCAGTTTCCACATTTGATTGATGTCTTCTCTGAGAGATTGCATTTCTTTTTCGGTATGTTTCATTATAAATTTTATGAGGGGTTTTATTCTGTATATTATTCGGCGTTTGACGAAAGTTTCAGCCGAATCTTCCTGTAATATAATTTTGAGTTTCCTGTTTTTCCGGATTGAGAAACATCTTTTTCGTATCGCTGAACTCGATCAGTTCGCCCAGCATAAAGAATCCGGTCTTATCGCTTATCCGGGCGGCCTGTTGCATATTGTGGGTGACGATAACAATCGTATAATCCTCCTTCAGCGTATGAATCAACTCTTCTATCTTCGACGTCGAAATCGGGTCGAGCGCCGAAGCCGGTTCGTCCATCAGCAAAACGTCCGGCGATACGGCCAACGCTCTGGCAATACAAAGTCGTTGTTGCTGTCCGCCGGACAGTTCAAAAGCCGATTTTTTCAGCTTATCCTTCACCTCGTCCCACAACGCCGAAGCAATGAGCGACTCTTCGACACGTTGGGCGATGTATTTTTTGTCGCCCATATTATTCACCCGAAGTCCGTAGGCCACATTCTCGAATATCGATTTCGGAAACGGATTCGGCTTTTGAAAAACCATGCCGACGTTTTTACGCAACCGGTCAATATCGACCGATTTATCATAAATATCTTTTCCCCTCAGCAGACATGTACCTGTCAGTCGGGTGCCGTCAATCAGGTCGTTCATCCGGTTGAACAGGCGGAGGAAGGTCGATTTGCCGCAACCCGAAGGCCCGATGAATGCCGTTATGGTATTGGCGGCTATCTCCATGCCGATATTTTTCAGGGCATGAAAATCATTGTAATAAAAGTTTACGTTTTTTGCTTTAATCATTTTTGTATTGCGTTATCGAACAGTGACCGTTCTTTCCGAGCAGGTCGTCATTCAATTGTGTTTTACGTTTTTTCCGAAATATTTTCTCAAAAAAGCGGCAAGCAGATTCATCAGCAGTACGATGAGAATCAGCGTCAGCGCCGTTCCGTAGGCCACAGGACGCGAGGCTTCGACATCCGTTCCGCTCGTTGCGATGACATACAAATGATAGGGCAACGCCATCACCTGGTCGAAGATACTGTTCGGCAATTTCGGCAGGAAATAGGCCGCTACCGTAAAAAGTATCGGTGCCGTTTCGCCCGAGATGCGTCCGATAGAGAGAATCAGTCCGGTGGTGATATTGGGCAACGCCGCCGGTAATATAATTCGCCGAATAGTTTGCAATTTTGTCGCCCCCAGCGCCAAACTGCCTGTCCGGTACGAATAGGGTACGGCTTTCAGTGCCTCCTCCGTCGTGCGGATCACCAGCGGCAATACCAGTAATCCCAGCGTCAGCGAACCGGCCAGAATAGAGTCGCCGAAGCCGAGCGCACGGACAAAAAGCGCCATTCCGAACAATCCGAATACGATAGACGGGATACTGCTCAGGTTATTCGTCATCACCCGGACGAACCGTACGACCCAACTATTGCCGGCGTATTCGTTGGTATAGACGGCCGACATCACCCCCAGCGGAAACGCAAACAGGATGCTGCCGGCAACCAGACAGAGCGTCCCCACGATTGCCGGAAAAATGCCGCCCGAAGTCATTCCGTCGGCGGGACCGGTGGTAAGAAATTCCCAGCTTATCGCCCCGATGCCGTGATAGACAATAAATCCCAGTATCCAGAAAAGGATCAGTACGACCAGCAATCCCAGCGTCCGAAACAGCATAAAAGCGATGCGTTCGCTTCGTTTTTTATGATTATTCATTGTCCTTTTTGTTGTTTTTGTTGTTTTTTTGCGATCATTTCGGCGGAAACGCTAACAATCATCGTGATGACAAACAAGATACAACCGAGCAGAAACAGCGCCTGATAGTGTGCTCCTCCGGCGGGTGCTTCGCCGAGTTCGGCGGCAATCGTTGCGGGGATAGTGCGGACGGCGTCAAAAAGCGAACGGGGCATCACGGCGGCATTACCGGTCACCATCAACACCGCCATTGTTTCGCCCGTAGCCCGTCCGATGCCCAGTACCACCGCCGCCGATATGCCGGAAGCCGAATAGGGTATCACCACTTTATAGATTGTTTGCCAATTGGTTGCACCCAGCGCCAGACTTGCCTCGCGCACGGTGCGGGGGGTATTCCGCATTGCATCTTCGGCAACGGTAATGATCGTCGGCAGCGCCATGATAGCCAGCAGCAGGCTACCGGTGAAAGCCGTTTCGCCGACGGGCAGACGGAGCGTTTGCTGAACAACGGGTACCAGCGCCACCAGTCCGAAAAAGCCGTACACCACAGACGGGATACCGGCCAACAATTCGATAGCCGGCTTCATCCATTTGCGGGTACGTTCGCCGGCCAGTTCGGATAGATAAATCGCAACGCCCAGTCCGAGCGGTAAGGCGATCAAGATGGCTACGATGCTAACGATCAGCGTCCCCACGATCAGCGGAACTACGCCGAACAAGGGCGATGGCGTAGCGGTAGGCATCCACTCGTTTCCGCCGAAGAAATCGGCGACAGAGACATGTTTCTCCGCCAACACCTTTACGCCCGGCACATCGACCGGTACAAACTGTTGCGGCAGGAAGGCGATAATGTTCGGATGGTCGCCTATCAGTTGTCCCAATTTATCCGTCAGCAGGCGATAATTTTCGCCCAATTCCTCGTCCGAATAGCGCGAAAAAACGGTTTCGAATCGGAAGGGCATTATTTCCTCATCCGCCCCTCCGAGCGTTTCCCACGACGTTATTTCGCCGTCGAAAACACGTTTTATCTCCTTGACGGTCAGACTGCTCACCCTGTTTGTCGAGTGGACACAGAGCGAATAGCCCTTTTCGACCGTCGGCGAACCGAAAAGGCCAATACCTTCTTTAAAAAGAAAAATAATGATGAGCAGGATAGCGACACTTGTAATGCCGCCGCTCACCGTGAGCAGACTTTCGATTATACGTTCTATGAATCGTTTCATGAGTATTTTGTCGGATTATACATGATTTATTTAAAAAAACGTTTGCGTATCAGTGCGTGAACTATTTTTATACGGAAAAATCATCCTTTCACCTTGTTCCGTTTCGGCATCTTTCAACAAGAGAGAGAAAGAGATTTAGGTGGGGGAAGTCTCCCTTCTCGCTTCAGCTCGCTTACGAGGTCTTCCTTAGAGAGAGATAAAGAAGAAGGAGGGGGAGACTTCCCCCCCCTAAATCATTCTTCGTATTCGACTTCCTTTTACGGTAATAAATCCTATTTGGGATACAATCTGCTGACCTGCGGGCGATAAGACGTAATCGATAAAGGCTTTCACACTCGATTCGGATGCGGATATGTAGTAGTAATAGAGCGGACGAACAATCGGATAGG
>JAIRTG010000212.1 GCA_031255055.1 Prevotellaceae bacterium | reverse complement strand
TATGCATATCAAGTTCCATTTCAGTTCGGAATTTTGATTGTGTTTGCCTGTCTCAAAATCTGTCGTTTATATACATCATTATATACAAAGAGGTGTATAGACAGGAAATCAAGAGGTCGGGCCGGCTCTATCTCTTCCAGAAAGCAGGCGTAAACAGCAACAGAACGGTAAATAATTCGAGGCGTCCGATGAGCATCACAATGGTGAGAAACCATTTGACAAAAACATTCGCGCCCTGATAAGTTCCTGTCGGGCCGAAGTCGCCCAGAGCGGGGCCGATGTTGCTCAAACAGCTTATCATCCCGCTGAGCGATTCTTCAAACCCAATGCCGACCAGACTCAAAACGAGGGTACCGATGCCGATAATCACAAAATACAGGACAATGAACGTCAGCGCTCTTAGAATGACATCGTCTTTGATGATGTGATTGTTGTACCTGATCGGGACAACGGCATTGGGATGAAGCATGCGCTTAAATTCGTAGTAGTAGGTTTTGATGGCGATAACGATGCGCACCATTTTCATACCGCCCGATGTGGAGCCTGCCGATGCGCCCATCAGCATTAGCATCAGTAGCATCACCCAGACAAAAGGTCGCCAAAGCATGTAATCTTCGATGCTGAATCCTGTTGACGTGATTGTGGACGTAACGGTGAATAACGCTTCGCGGAACATTTTTTCCGTCTCGCCGAGCGAAAACCCATCGCCGAAATCGAAAAGTGATATGGTGATAATAATGGTAGCGCTCAAGGTTATCAGCAGATAATAGCGAAGTTCTTCGTTTTCTTTTATTTTGTCGAACCGCCTTTTTAATCCGAAATAGTACAGGCTGAAATTGACGCCCGAAAGTAGCATGAAAACAATGATGATATACTGTATCAGGGGCGAATCCCAGTGGGCGATGCTGTCCTGTTTTGTCGAAAATCCGCCTGTGGCAATCGTCGTGACCGAGTGGCAAACGGCGTCGAACCAACCCATCCCTGAGATGCGTAACAGCACTGTTTGGATGATTGTCAGTCCCAGATAAATGTAGAAAAGGCGTTTGGCTGTTTCGCTGATTTTCGGATGTATTTTTTCTTTTGTCGGGCCGGTGGCTTCTGCGGCGAACATCTGGTTGGAACTCATGCCGAAAATAGGCAGAATGGCCATCGAAATAACAATGATACCCAATCCGCCAATCCACTGGGTGATGCTCCGCCAAAACAGCATCCCGTGCGACAATGATTCGATGTTGTCTAAAACGGTGGCGCCTGTGGTCGTAAACCCCGACATGGTCTCGAAAAAAGCATCGGTCAACGACGGAATACTGTTGCTGAACCAAAACGGTAACATGCCGAAAAGTGAGAAGAAAATCCAGGTACCTGTGACGATGAGCGAGCCTTCGCGTTTGCTGACTTCTGCAGGCGGGTTTTTCCCCGCGAATGTGAGGATTAGTCCGCACACGAGCGCCGCCAGTCCCGAAATGAGGAAATACCGGAAATCGTTTTCGCCGTAGATAACCGGAATAAGAATGGTCAGGAACAGAACGCCGCTTTCGATGATGATCAGAAAGCCGATTATCCGAAATATCAATTTATAATTAAACCCCCGATTCATGCTGTCAGTTGAAAAAAGATTCTAACTTCCGGATGGATGCTGCTGCGCAGAATACAATCACGTGGTCGTTGGGCGCTATCTGCGTATTACCGAAAACAACGCCTCCTACGCCGTTACGGATAATGCCGCCGAGGTTCACGTTATCGGGGAGATTCAGATTTTTGATGGGCTTCTTGGTGATTTTGGAGCCTTCTTTGGCAACAAACTCGACCACTTCGGCGTTTACCAGCGTCAGGTTTTTCACGTTTAAGACGTCGGCATCCAGCATCAACTGGTAAATATAGCTGGCCGTGATGGTTTTTTTGTTGATAACAGTGCCGATGTCCATGCTTTCGGCAAGCGTGATGTAGTCGATGTTTTCGACTTCGGCGATTGTTTTTCTGATACCGAAACGTTTTGCAATCAGGCAGGATAAAATGTTCTCTTCCGAATTTTCGGTAACGGCAACAACCGCGTCCATCTCTTTGATACCTTCTTCCACCAGTACTTCGACATCGCGTCCGTCGGCATTGATGACAAGCGTATTCTCCAGCTTTTCGGCAAGCAAATGGCTCTTTTCTTTGTCGCGTTCGATGATTTTCACGTTGACGCTCTTCGGTAGCGACTGCGCTGTCTTTTGCGCAATGCGCGAACCGCCCAGTATCATGATGTTTTTGATGGGATAGTCTTCTTTCCCGAAATTCTGCCGTACGAACTCAATGTTTTGGGGAGATGCAATGACGTACACGATGTCGTTTGCCAACACCCAATCTTCTCCTTTCGGGATAATCGTTCTGTTTTTTCGCTTGATGGCAACAATCCGGTATTTTTCGTGATTGAAAAAGCCTGTGGAAAACTTTTTGTTCAAAATAACCGCGTTAGAACGGATTTTTATGGCCAGCAGTTCCAAAGCGCCGTTGCAAAAATACATGTGCTGACGCAGCCAACTTGTTTTCAGCGATTGGATGATTTCTTCGGAAGCCAACACTTCCGGATAAATCAAATAATTCACGCCTATTTTCTCAAAGATTTCTTTGTTTTTGGGCAGCAGGTATTCGTAATTATCAATACGTGCCAGTGTTTTTTTTGCGCCGAGTCTGTTGGCAAAAATACAGGAAGTGGTATTGGCGCTTTCGGAAGGAGTGACGGCAACAAACAAATCGGCATTCTTGATGCCCGCATTTTCCAAATCGTGGATCGAAGTCGGGGAACCTTCCATGGTCATCAAATCATAATTCTCTCCCAAATCCATAAAATGTTCGGGTTTCTTGTCCATAATGACAATGTCGATATTTTCACGCGCCATCAATTTAGCTAAATGACGGCCAACACTGCCTGCACCAGCGATTACAATTTTCATCTTTTATGTTTGAATAATACGCTGTCGAACTTTCTCGGAGTGTCGATGTGCGTGTTTACTTTTTTTCCCGTCAAAATACCCGTCAATGTCTTAGCAATACCTTCGGCGTCCAATCCCAACAGGGCATACAATTCTTTTTGAGTGCCGTGTTCGATAAATTTGTCGGGAATCCCGATGCGTTTTACCTGAACGGGATAATTGTTGTCGGACATAAATTCCAATACCGCACTGCCGAAACCGCCATTCACGGCGCCGTCTTCAACGGTCACTATCCGCTGGTAACGCTTACCTATTTCGTGCAACATTTCCCGGTCGAGCGGTTTTAAGAAACGTAAATCGTAGTGCGCAATTGACGATGCGGTACGACTTTCGACCTTTTCGATAGCTCTTTTCGTTGCATTGGCGACGGTTCCGATTGTCAGTACGGCAACATCTTTTCCGTCTTTCAGTCTTTCGCCCTTCCCGATTTTAATTTTTTGCATCGGCTTCCGCCAATCGGTCAGGAAACCGTTGCCTCTCGGATAGCGGATCACAAAAGGACCCATATCTTTTTGTTGGGCGGTGAACATCAGGTTTCGGAGTTCAATCTCATTACGGGGCGCCGAAACGGTGACGTTCGGAATGCAGCGCATATACGCCAAATCGAACTGTCCCTGATGCGTAACGCCGTCGGAACCGACGATACCGGCTCTGTCGAGACACAGCACAACATTCATTTTCTGTATGGCAACATCGTGAATCATGTTATCGTATGCACGTTGCATAAACGAGGAGTAGATATTACAGAACGGGAGCATCCCTTCTTTTGCCAGTCCGGCCGAAAAAGTGACGGCGTGTCCTTCGGCAATGCCGACGTCATATACCCGTTCCGGCATTTTGTCCTGCAAGATGCACATAGAGCAACCCGAAGGCATCGCGGGCGTAATGCCGACTATTTTATCGTTTTGTTCGGCCAATTCGAGCAGCGTTTCGCCAAAGACGTCCTGAAAAAGGGGTGGTCTCGACGCCGGGTCGTCCGACGATTTCCGTTCGCCTGTCTGTACGTTAAATTCGCCGGGCGCATGCCATATCGTCGCCGAATCTTCGGCAGGCTTATATCCTTTTCCTTTTTTGGTGATAATGTGTAATACTTTCGGGCCTTTGAAATCTTTTATATCGTTCAGAATCCTGACCAAAGCATCGACATCGTGTCCGTCGACGGGGCCGAAATACCTGATGTTAAGTCCTTCAAACAGATTACTGCTTTGTTTGGTCAGTCTTGCTTTCATGCTGTTGTTGAAGCGGATGATGCGTTTTTTCTTATCATCATTTATCAGATTCATCTTTTTCAACAGCTTGTAGATGTTAAACCTGACTTTATTGTAGGTTTCGGAGGTAGTTATATCAACAAGATACTGCGTAAATCCGCCTTTTATCGGGTCGATGGCCATCTGGTTATCGTTCAGGATAATCAGCATGTTATTTTTATCCATCGACGTATTGTTCAATCCTTCAAAGGCCAATCCGCCCGTCATGGCGCCGTCGCCGATAACCGCTACTACGTGACGGTCTTCTTCGTTTTTCATCAGAGATGCGACAGACATTCCCAATGCGCAGGATATGGAGGTAGACGAGTGTCCCATACCGAAAGCGTCATACGCGCTTTCTTTGGGACTGGGGAAGCCCGATATGCCGCCGAACTGTCTGTTGGTATGAAATACGTCCCGTCGTCCCGTCAGGATTTTGTGTCCGTAGGCCTGATGTCCCACATCCCAGATGATGCGGTCATAAGGTGTTTTGAAAACGTAATGAAGTGCGACGGTAAGTTCTACAACGCCTAAATTTGAGCCTAAATGTCCGGGATTCTTTGCAACTTCTTCAACAATGAAATTCCGTAAATCCGCACACACATTTATCAGTTTTTCTTTGGGTATTTGCTTTAAGTCGTCGGGGGAATTTATTTTGTACAGGTATTCGTATCGCGATTTGTCCATTATTTTCTCATGAAAAATTGTGCACAAAAGTAACACTTAAAAATGTCTTTACCTAAGATTAGCCGTAAAATAAATCTCCGCCGGCAGGGTTTGTAATCGTTTTTTACCGGTTGTGAACAAAGATGTTCCGGGTGGATAAACTATCGGGCGGAAGCGGCAATGTGGTAGCAGTTTTAGAAGCGATGCGTCGCAACGGCGCCTCCCGACAATGTCTCTCGATTGTTTGCAAAATAAAAAAATAAGCTGTACTTTTGCAGCCGATTCGCCGACGGATAAAAAAGGAAAGATGCCGGAGTGGTCGAACGGGCCGCACTCGAAATGCGGTGTACGGGTAACTGTACCGGGGGTTCGAATCCCTCTCTTTCCGCTGATAATCAGAGACATAAGATGTCAAAGATAAGACAAACCCTACAAGTTCAATGACTTGTAGGGTTTTTTATTTCTATCTTGTCAGGTCTGAAAAGACAGAAAAAAGCCAAAAAGGGACATACTTTGCGCTCCAAATCGTACCCCTTTTTGAAAACCCGAAAAAAGGGGTACGATTTGTCTGAAATTGGCAGTAGGCTGTCCAGTATTGGCAGTGTCG
>JAIRTG010000187.1 GCA_031255055.1 Prevotellaceae bacterium | reverse complement strand
CGATCCTTCCAAGGGTCATGCCTCGATCCTTCCAAGGGTCATGCCTCGATCCTTCCAAGGGTCATGCCTCGATCCTTCCAAGGGTCATGCCTCTACCCTTTTCCAACACCCCTCCCCGAACTTCCCCGAAAGGGTGGAAGTCCCAATGCGCCATTTGTCCTTTTTCCTTTCAGGCTGCTTCCACCGAGCTGCGGCTACGCTTTGCAGGGGGTATCCGGATTGAAGGTTACGTGGATAAATCCACCGGCTATCGAGACTGCGTCGCTACGCGACTATTTGTAGCTCGTAACTTGTAACTCCGGCAACGGGGCGTTGCGGGGCAGAGCCCCGCAGAGGGGGTAGCGGAAGACCGCGTAGCGGGCTGAAGCGAGGGGGAGACTTCCCCCTCCTAATCCTCTTTCTCTTTCTTCAAAAGGATACCTGTGAATAATACCAGAAAAGGTATCCGCTGTCCGTCTATTTTGTGTAATAAAATAAATAATATTACTTTTGTTTCGCTTTAAAAAATAGCATCCAACCAAAATGAGCCATACCATATCCCAGTTTGAACAGATTATTGATAGTTGTCGCGAAATCTTCTCAAAAAAGTTGAGAGATTATGGCGCTTCGTGGCGAATTATGCGCCAGCAATCTGTTACCGACCAAATCTTTATTAAAGCAAACAGAATCAGATGTATCGAACTTAAAGGCGTTGCGAAAATCGATGAAGGTATTCTGCCGGAACTTGTCGCAATTGTTAATTACGGAATAATAGGGCTTATTCAACTGGCATTGGGTTTTGCCGAAACCGATGATATGACTCCCGAAAAGGCGTTGGAACTCTATGATGGCTATGCAAATAAGGCAAAAGAACTGATGAAATCGAAAAATCATGATTATGATGAAGCTTGGCGACTTATGCGTAGCGAATCATATACCGATTTGATTCTAATGAAAATTTACCGTACTAAACAGATCGAAAGTAATAAAGGAAAAACAATTATATCGGAAGGGATCGACGCAAATTATTATGATATGATAAATTATGCCGTTTTCGGCTTAATCAGAATACAGGAAAACTCAAAATAAACAACAGAACATAGATATGTACCAATACAGAAGCTTTCACAAAAAAAGCGTTTTCGCAAAGATATTTCAAATAACGGCACGCATATTCGGGCTGCTTTTAGGCGGCGTCTTTATTTTTTCGGGATTCGTAAAGGCGATAGACCCGCTCGGATTTGCATACAAAATACAAGATTATCTGACAGCGTTCGGCCCTTTATTTGAACGCTTTTCTGTTCTCGCACTACCAACCTCAATCGCGCTGTCGTCGCTGGAATTGATCGTCGGGTTGCTGCTCTTTTTTAACCTTTTCGTAAAAGGCGCTTCCTCTCTGGCGCTGCTTTTTATGTGTGTGATGCTTCCGTTCACATTCTACGTCGCACAAACAAATCCCGTGACCGATTGCGGCTGCTTCGGCGATGCGGTGATTATCGATAATTGGACTACGTTCTACAAAAATATCGTCCTTACAATACTCGCTATCGTTGTTTTTAGTTATCGAAAAAAATTCCGGTCAATATTGGTAAAACCCGTCCGGAGAGTATTGTTGGTTTTATTTCTATCAGGCAGCGTCGGATTGTCGATCTACTGCTATTTGTACCTGCCGATGATTGATTTCAGACCCTACAAAATCGGCGTAAACATAGCTGAAAGCAAGGCGATACCCAAAGGTGAACAGGGCGATGTCTACGAAACTTTGCTGATTTATGAAAAAGACGGTATCCAACAAGAATTTACAATAAAGAACTATCCGAAAGACGATTCGACATGGGTGTTTGTCGACCAAAAAGTCAACCTGATATCCAAAGGATACGAACCTCCTATTCACGACTTTAATATTATCGACCAATTCGGCGACGACATCCTGGACGATATCCTGGTTTCGTACAAAAAGATATACCTCCTCGTGATGTACGATCTGAATAAAGCTTCGGAAAAAGGAGCCGTCGGCGCAGAAAATAACTACTACAAAAAAGCATTGTCGGAAAATGGAAGCATATTCATCGCCCTGACAGGTTCGGGCGAAAATGATATTCACGACTTTCGTAAAAAAACAGGCGTGAGTTTTCCGGTTTATTTCTGCGACCCGACTGTACTGAAAACTATCATACGGTCGAATCCCGGACTATTGATAATCGAAAATAAAATCATTACAGCTAAAATTCCCTGGAGAAAATTTAATTCATAAATAAATAAATCAGCATAAATATGAGAAAAAACATCGTTGCAGGAAACTGGAAAATGAATAAAACCCTTCGAGAAGGGATCGAACTGGCAAAAGAAGTAGACCAACTGCTAAAAGACGCCGTCATCAATTGTGATGTAGTGTTGGGCGTTCCTTTCATTCATTTGGCAAGTGTGGTACAGGCAGTAGACAGTAAAAAGATAGGCATTGCGGCTCAAAACTGCGCCGATAAGGAATCGGGCGCATACACCGGAGAAGTGAGCGCGGCGATGATAAAATCGACAGGCGCAGGATACGTCATTTTGGGACATTCCGAACGCCGTGCATACTATGGCGAAACGCCCGAAATGCTGAAAATAAAAACCGAACTGGTATTAAAACATGGATTGAAACCCGTGTTTTGCATCGGAGAAGTGTTGGAAGAGCGTGAAAAAGGTATCCATTTCGACGTCGTAAAAGCTCAAATGGCGGCTTCATTATTTGACCTCTCGGCCGAAGAGTTTTCAACCGTTACTTTGGCCTATGAACCGGTATGGGCTATCGGAACCGGAAAAACCGCAACACCCGAACAGGCACAGGAAATGCACGCATTTGTCCGCCGAACAATTGCCGACAGATACGGTAAAGAACTCGCCGAAACTATTTCCATCCTTTACGGCGGAAGCGCAAATCCGCAAAATGCCAAAGAATTGTTTTCAAACCCCGATGTTGACGGCGGACTGATCGGCGGCGCATCGCTGAAAGCTGCCGATTTCAAGGCTGTGATCGACGGATTTAATAAATAGGCCGATTCGCCTACTAAAAAAACATCCCAACCGATTCGCTCAGGATCAGTTGGGATTTTTTTTGTCTCTCCGAAAAACCGCTTTCGGACGATAATCTGTCCGAACAGCGTTATTTTTTACTGCTGAAAAATGTATTTTTGTAGCACAATTTACTGCTGAAAAATGTAATTTATACAGAAATAACACCGAAAAAATATGAAGTGGACATGCTGACACTTTATCCGATGTCGTTCTATGAATTTCTGCTTGCAATGGGCGAAGAAAACGGTCTGGCAAGAATTTTACAGGAAAAACATTTCGATATGATGCCTCTCTTTGCCGAAAAATTTAAAGAATACCTGAAATACTATTTTTATGTCGGCGGAATGCCCGAAGTGGTTGCAGCATTTGTCGAAAACAGGGATTGGAAAAAATCGAGGGATATACAAAACAAAATTCTGAAAAACTACCGTAACGATTTTTCAAAACATGCTCCAAAAGATATTTTACCGCGTATAAATATGGTTTGGGACAGTATTCTGGCCCAATTAGCTAAGCAAAACAAAAAATTCATCTACGGAGTTTTGAAAGAAGGCGCCAGGGCGAAAGAATTTGAATTGGCAATCCAATGGCTGACAGACGCCGGACTGTTGCACAAAATCTACGCAATCACAAAACCGGCGTCACCGCTTGTTGCTTATCAGGATTTTTCGACATTCAAACTATATCATAACGATTTGGGACTTCTTGGCGCCATGTCGAAACTCAAGGCCAAGATACTCGTAGAAAGCAACACTGTTTTTGAAGAATTTAAAGGGGCACTGACAGAGCAGTATGTCTTTCAGCAACTATTGCTGAAAGAAGATATTTCGATCAATTACTACCCGTTTGACAACGGTCGCTATGAACTCGATTTTATCATTGACAATGAGGAGGGCGATTTAATTCCGATTGAAGTAAAAGCAGGCAAAAACCTGAAAGCGCCGAGTTTCAAGGTCTATTGTGACAGGCATCATCCCCACACAGCCGTCAAAACTTCACTGACAAACTACAAACCCGAAAATCGGATGCTTCATCTACCGCTTTATGCAATCAATACGTTGTGAGAATCGCCGTTTGCGCTACATGCCTCGCATCACCCGTTCGATTACGTCGCTTTCAAAGCCGCGACTTTGTGCGAATTTGAAGAGTTTGCCCTGTTTTTCGTATTCGTAGTCGT
>JAIRTG010000142.1 GCA_031255055.1 Prevotellaceae bacterium | reverse complement strand
CGTTTCGGGGCGTCCCCCCAACGCTTCGGGGCGTGCCCCCAAAGAGTCGGGGCGTGCCCCCAATGCTCGGGGCGTGCCCCCAAAGATTCGGGGCGTGCCCCCAAAGATTCGGGGCGTGCCCCCAAAGATTCGGGGCGTGCCCCTAAAGATTCGGGGCGTGCCCCCAAAGATTCGGGGCGTGTCCCAAAGGTTCGGGGACATGTCCCAATTGTTCAGGGACATGTCCCAATTGCTCGGGGGAATCCCCAAATTGTTCGGGGGAGTCCCCAAATTGTTCTTGGGAATCCCCAAAGTGTTCTTGGGAGTCCCCGAATTGTTCTTGGGAGTCCCCAAATTGTTCGGGGGAGTCCCCAAATTGTTCGGGGGAATCCCCAAATTGTTCGGGGGAATCTCCAAATTGTTCGGGGGAGTCCCCAAATTGTTCGGGGGAATCTCCAAATTGTTCTTGGGAATCTCAAGTTTGCTTTTGGGATAGCCTTGTATGATGTTGTAAGAAAGTTTTAAGGATATCGCACATACACGTATATAATAAGGTGTGGGTGTGACGGAAAATTTGATACGATCGAATTTTCAGCTATACTTTTGGTTATAATTGTACTATTATTTTGACGGATGAGTTAGTGATTAGTCCCCCTCTATATTTTGTCAAGTGCAAAAAAAAGAATAACTCTCGGCGCAGCCATGCAAATACTGTTCATAGCAGATAGTTACAGGGTAGTTATATGAAAGTGTTTAGTGATTGGTGATTAAATATAGCGAACTTGTAATAACTATTCATCACTAATCACTAAACATTCATCACTATTGAATCACTGTCTTACGGGGCGTTGCGGGGCAGAGCCCCGCAGAGGGGGTAGCGGAAGACCGCACGGCGGGCTGAAGCGAGGGGGAGACTTCCCCCACCTAATTCTCTTTCTCTTTCAGGAAGGAAGACTGATGGTAGTGTTTCGTGATTCGTGTTTCGTGTTTCGTGCGGATTCGCTATGAGGATTCATTCATCACTCATCACGAAGAAAAATACTGTTATTTTACGGGATTCACTTTGTATCCGGCATCTTTCAAAAGGCGGATCAATCCTTTTTCTCCTCCGAGATGTAGGGCGCCAACGGCAATGAAACAGGCCTGATTCTTTATCAGACCGGGCAATTGTTCCATCCAGGCTGTGTTCCGGTTGTCCACCGACTTGGCATATTCCGAATCGGTCATTTCGATTGTCTGCGGACTTTTGGCGTATGTTACAAGGTCTTCGATTTTCCCGGAAGTGTATAGTTTGTTCATGTACCGAAATTCATGTATAAGCCGGTTGCTGTTTCTGACTACTTTTACCAAATCGTGCGCCTGCTTTTGCAGTTGCTCGTTGTTTATCAACAGCGCAATCTGCCGGTCTTCGGTCTCCAGCCCGATGACTTCCATCCCTTTGTATGCCGCAACAACCTGAAAATAGGAGTCGGACTGTAATTCGTCTGTTATGCCCGCTGTTTTTGAATATAAATCGAGTTGATATATGGCCGAAATAAGCGACGGATTTAACAGTTCCATCTGCCGTAAACCGATGTGTACCGTTTCCTGCAACACACTGTCGACGTACAGATAATCGTCCCGATCGATCAGTTGTGCGATGCGTATGCTGTCGGGCATCGTGCCGAATGTTGAAATTGTCGACGTGAAATCAATGTTGTTTATCGCCATTTCGCCGATAACAACGTCGCAGGTGTTGAACGATTTGAATAAATCCGGTACGCTGTCCAGAAAACTTATCGGAATGAGGTGGTGGGTGCCGAATAGGTAGGATTTCTTCGTTATATTTTTACCCGAAATTTCCCAGAGTAGTTGGGCGTCGACGCTTTGCGAAATGGATAGCAGTGTGATGAGGACTAAAAAACTGTTTCTGATTTTCATAATGAACCGATTAAATGTCATGTAAAAATAAAGAAAAGAACGGTGAAGGGTTGAATCTCACAATTGATAAATACATTTTTTGAGAGATTATACGGATTATTAATACGCTGCGGCCGGCGACGAAAAGGCGCTGTTGGCCGGTGTAATACGAAATATTTTTACGGGAAAATACCGGCTGTTTTTTTTCTATTCTCGGTGAAGAATGTATATTTGCGAAAATATAAAAATATATAATTATGACTTTGCAGCAATTGGAATATGTTTTGGCGCTGGAAAAAACACGTCACTTTGTTCGCGCGGCCGAAATGTGCAATGTGACCCAGCCTACTTTGAGCGCAATGATACTAAAACTGGAGGAGGAACTCGATTGTAAAATTTTTGACCGCTCGAAACATCCGGTCGAACTGACGCAAATGGGAGAAATGGTGGTGCAACAGGCGCAGGTGGTGCTCTATAATGCAAACCAGTTGAAAGAAAATATCCATACAATGAAAGGTGAACTGGCAGGTACTGCTAATCTGGCCGTTATCCCGACAATTGCGCCGTATCTGCTCCCGAAACTGATTAAAAAATGCCGACGGCTCTATCCCAATATCGCACTGAAGATTACGGAGTTTCATACGAAAACAATTGTCGAAAAATTGCGCATGGCCGAAATCGATATGGCTATCCTGTCAACCCCCCTGAACGATCCGGATATATTGGAAATACCGCTGTATTACGAAAAATTTGTGGCCTATATCTCGCCCGATGAGAAGATTTATTGTCGAAAAGAATTGTCGGCCAACGATATGCCGCTGGAAGATTTGTGGGTGCTCGAAGAGGGACACTGTATGAGAAATCAGGTGTTTAACTTCTGCAATGAGGAGAAAGTCCTGAAATCGATTTACGAGGCGGGAAGTATTGGTACGCTGGTTAAAATTGTGGAGGAAAACGGGGGATATACGGTGCTGCCTGAACTGCATATCGGTTTTCTGACGGAAGAGCAGCATCAACATCTCCGCCCGATTGTAAATCCCGAAGCCGTAAGGGAGGTGTCGCTGGTTATCCGACACGATTTTGTGCGTGAGGGTATCCTGAATGCACTCGCAAACTGTATTAAGGAAATCATACCGTCGCAGATGATAGACAGTCGGCTGAAAAAATTCGCAATAAGAATCTAATTCTATTGCTGATTGACGAACGCGGCCGTTGCACATGCAATGATGCCGGCAGTTTCGGTTCTGAGCCTGCTCTCGCCTAAAGATACAGGAAGGTACCGATACTGATTTATCGCCGTTTCGACTTCTTCATTACTGAAATCACCTTCGGGGCCGATGAGCACTATAGCGTCTTTATCTTTTTGATAGACCGATTGTAGCTGTTTTTTTTCGCTTCCCGAATAGCAATGGGCGATAAATTGCTGCGTTGCGCAACACTTCTCGACAAACTCGCCGAACCCGCACAGAGAGTCTAAAACGGTGAATCCGGCTTTCAACGATTGTTTCGATGCCGAAATAATTATTTTTTCAAGTCTTTCGGGTTTGATTATTTTACGTTCCGAATAGCGCGTGATGACGGGTGTAATCCGGTCAACGCCTATTTCTACGGCTTTTTCGATAAACCATTCAAACCGATCGATGTTTTTTGTGGGGGCGATGGCAATGTGGATGCGATAGTTTCTTTTGTCCGGATTTTCCAGCTGTTCGATCACCTCGAACTCACATTTTTTTTGATGGGGCATCGTTATTCTCGAACGGAAAAAACCGCCTTTCCCGTCAACAAGATAAATTTCATCTCCCGGCTTCACACGCAGTACTTTTACCGCGTGTGCGGATTCTTCTTCGGAAAGCGTGTTTTTCCGCACTACATCGGGAGCATAAAAAATGATCATATCGCGCTATGTCGGATAGATTTCTTTCTTTGCCGCCAGCAGTGTGTTGCGAAGCAAAGAGACGATTGTCATCGGGCCGACGCCTCCCGGAACGGGTGTAATGTACGAGCATTTTGGAGCGACTTCGTCAAATTTCACATCGCCGCACAACCTGAATCCGCTTTTTGTTTGTTCGGAAGGCACGCGCGTAGTTCCTACGTCAATCACCACAGCGCCTTCTTTCACCATATCGGCGGTGAGAAACTCGGGACGTCCCAAAGCGGCAATGATAATATCGGCTTCGCGACAGATTTCTTTCAGGTTTTTTGTCCGGCTGTGGCAGATGGTCACCGTAGCGTCGCCCGGATATGCTTTTTGCATCAACAGCATGGCCACAGGCTTTCCTACGATATTACTGCGTCCGATGACCACACAGTTTTTACCGGCTGTCGCTATGTCGTAACGTTTCAGCAGTTCGAGAATGCCCGCCGGCGTCGCCGAAACATACGACGGCAGCCCTATCGACATCTTGCCGACATTGATGGGATGAAATCCGTCAACGTCTTTTCTGTAGTCGATAGCTTCGATTATTTTCTGTTCCGAGATGTGTTTGGGCAGGGGAAGCTGGACGATGAATCCGTCCACATCGGCGTTGTTATTCAGGCTGTCGATTTCTTTCAGCAGTTCGCTTTCGCCGACGGTGTCTTCAAAAGCGATGGTGGTGGATCTGAATCCGACTTGTTCGCACGATTTCGCTTTGTGGGCGACGTAGGCTTCGCTGCCGCCGTCGTGACCTACGATAATAACTGCCAGGTGCGGGCGTTTGCCTCCTTTGGCGATGATTTCGGCTACTTCTCCGGCTATTTCCGTTTTTATTTGGTTGGCGATTGCTTTTCCGTCGATTAGGTTGTATGGCATACGGTGTGGAAATTTGGCTTTATCTTCTTTTTCCGGATTTTACTTTGTTTTGATTCAACGCGACGGTACGCATCATTTTGCCGGTTTGCATGAATTGTTTCAACAGGCGGTTTACCTCTACGATCGACGTTCCGCTTCCTGCCGCAATGCGTTGTTTACGGCTACCGTTGAGCGAATCCGGATTTGATCGTTCGTATGGCGTCATTGAGTTGATGATGGCTTCTATTTCTTTGAAAGGTTCATCGCCGATTTCGATGTTTTTCAAGGCTTTTCCCATTCCCGGAATCATGGACGCTAAATCTTTGACGCTACCCATCTTTTTGATTTGTCTGATTTGAGACATGAAATCGTTGAAATCGAGTTGATTTTTCGCAATTTTCTTTTGCAGGCGGCGGGCTTCTTCTTCGTCATACTGTTCCTGTGCTTTTTCGACAAAAGAGACAATGTCGCCCATTCCCAATATGCGGTCGGCCATGCGTTTGGGGTGAAAAACATCCAAAGCATCCATTTTCTCACCCGTACCGACAAACTTAATGGGCTTGTTGACTATCGACCGAATGGAGAGCGCGGCTCCACCTCGGGTGTCTCCGTCGAGTTTGGTCAGTATAACACCGTCGAAATCCAGTCGGTCATTAAATTCTTTGGCGGTATTGACGGCATCCTGTCCCGTCATCGAATCGACAACGAACAGAATTTCCTGCGGATTGATGGCTTTCTTCAATGCCGAAATTTCATTCATCATTTCTTCGTCAACTGCCAACCGTCCCGCAGTGTCGACGATGACTATGTCGTTGCCGTTTTGTTTGGCCTGTTTAATTGCGTTTTCGGCTATTTTTACAGGGTGTTTATTCCCCTCTTCCGAATAAACCGGAACATTTAATTGTTCTCCCAAAACTTTTAGTTGTTCGATGGCGGCGGGACGATAGACGTCGCAGGCAACGAGTAAAGGATGTTTGCCTTTTTTCGACTTCAACAGATTGGCGAGTTTCCCGGAAAAAGTGGTCTTACCCGAACCTTGCAGCCCCGACATTAATATAACGGCAGGACTCCCTTTCAGATTGATGTCGGCGCTGTCGCCACCCATTAGTTGGGCGAGTTCGTCATGAACAATTTTTATCATCAACTGGCTTGGCTTCACGGCTGTGAGCACGTTTTGTCCTAATGCTTTTTCTTTTACCGTTTCGGTAAAGACTTTAGCTGTTTTATAGTTGACGTCGGCGTCCAAAAGCGCTTTACGCACATCTTTAAGCGTTTCGGCAACGTTGATTTCGGTAATTCTGCCTTCTCCTTTTAATATCTTAAACGACTTTTCGAGTCTTTCACTAAGTGATTCAAACATGGTGTCAGGTGTATTTTATTTTATTATAACTACTTAAAAAAACAAGCTGCAAAGGTAAAAAAAATGGCTTAACAAGCCAAGTGTCCCCTTGAGAGGATTTGCGGAGCGCTTTTGCATGAAAAAATCCCGACATTTGTGCGGGATTCAATTGTTATATGCGAAAATGAAAAAGGTTGTCCAAAACATTGAACAACCTTTCTTGCTATTGGCTTGAAATCTTTAATAAGAACCCATCTTTAAGAAATTAACTTCTCTTTGAGATAGAAATCTGTATTTACCTCTCGGCAGGTTCTTTTTGGTTAGACCGGCAAAATAAACACGGTCGAGCCTGGTAACCCGATAGCCCAATTTTTCAAAAATACGACGTACCACCCTGTTTCTGCCTGAGTGAATCTCAATGCCGACTTGCGATAGAGTGTCTTCTTTTACAAAAGAGAGGTCATCGGCGACAATGATACCGTCGTCCAATTCGATTCCTGCCAAAATTGCTTCAAAATCTTGTTTCTCTAACGCTTTGTCTAATGTTACGTGATAAATTTTCTTTTTGTCGTGTTTCGGATGGGTGAGCTTCGACGCCAAATCGCCATCGTTGGTAAATAGCAATACTCCTGTTGTATTCCTGTCCAACCGCCCCACAGGATAAATCCGTTCGCTGCAAGCATATTTTACCAGATCCATTACTGTTTTTCTGTCTTTGGTATCTTCAACAGTTGTGATGTAATCTCTCGGTTTGTTTAACAATAAATATACTTTCTTTTCGGACTGTACGAGCTGATTGTGAAACATGACTTTGTCTGTCGGCAAAACTTTAGCGCCTAACTGACTTATAATTTCTCCGTTAACGAAAATAACGCCTGCTTGAATGTAATCGTCGGCTTCGCGTCGTGAACAAATACCGGAATTAGCCAAAAACTTGTTCAAACGGATAGGTTTTGTCGGATCAACATACTGCTGCTGATATTCAAACTGTTTTTTCTTGCTGTATTTCAAGTTTGGATTGTAGTCCGACGTTCCGGGTTGTTTTTTTACGAACCTGGGGTTGCTCTCATGGCGGGCAAAACGTGTGTCAAAACTTTGCGGATTGTTATATTCTATCTTTTTCTTGATGCGCGGGCGGGGACTCTTGCGTTGGTCGTCGCCATAACTCGGCCTCGAAAATGATTTATATTCCCTGTTTTCTTGTTTTTTATACGGATATTCTCCGCTTCCTTGTCTTTTATACGGGTATTCCCCGCTTCCCTGTCTTTTGTACGGATATTCTCCGCTTTCTCGCTTTTTATACGGGTATTCTCCGCCTTCCTGTCTTTTGTACGGATAATTTAAGGGTTTTCTGTACTCATTCCTCTGAGGATAATTGCTTTCACCTTTCTTTTTAAATACCA
This sequence comes from Prevotellaceae bacterium, assembly GCA_031255055.1. GTDB lineage: Bacteria > Bacteroidota > Bacteroidia > Bacteroidales > Paludibacteraceae > JAIRTG01. The sequence continues at coordinate 4,107 of JAIRTG010000142.1, read as the reverse complement.
GTTTACTGTTTTTACTGTCTTGTTTCTCAAACGGTTTACCATCGCGGTTGGCACCGTAACCCGATCGATTATTGGGTTTTTCTTGCCATTTCTCATAATTATCTTTCATACCTGTTAAAACATTTGCTGCAAATGTCGGAATATTTTTTATAAATCAAATGGAAAATTTTCAATCAATAATAAATTTAATACATCAACAGAGTCAGACGACGAGGACGGTTTGATGTCATTTCTTTAATATGCCTATCTGTCCGACTGTTTGTTGTTTGAATGAATAATGTGATCTGTTCTGTTCAATAGAGGCCTTTCGTTGCAAGACCTCTATCGGAATTTACCTTTTAGAAATAACTATTGCCTGTCGGTTTTTGATGGACGGGAATGTAATACCAAATATACGCAAAGCCCGATGAACATAACGACGGCTAATATATTAAATACATTCGTCGACATATCGAATGCCAAGTCTATGCCGGCTGACTTTAGTATTGCACTGACAACGCCCATAATCGCGCCGCCTGCCATAATTCCCGATGCAATCAGTGTACCTTTATCTTTACGGGCTTTGTTGACAGTCTCGTCATTGCTTCTGGAACTTACGTACCAAGCCAACAATCCGCCGGCTAGCAGCGGCACATTTAAATCAAGCGGAATAAACATGCCCAATGAAAATGCTAAAGCGGCAACGCCAAGCCGATCTAAAAGTATCGCCAAAACCGCCCCGACGATATAAAGCATCCACGGCGTTTGTCCTCCAAACATCAGCGGTTCGATGATGGCCGCCATTGCGTTTGCCTGCGGAGCCACCAGTCCGTCTTCGCCGGTATATCCGTACGTGTTTGAAAGCATGATAATAACGCCTCCCACGGTCAATGCCGATACGAATGTTCCCAAAAACTTCAATGTTTGTTGTTTGTAGGGCGAAGTGCCGATCCAATAACCGATTTTCAAGTCGGTGATAAAACCGCCGGCCATTGATAGCGCCGAACAAACAACACCTCCGACTATGATAGCGGTGACGATACCCGTTCCGCCTTTCAGCCCGATGGCCGATAAGATGAACGATGAAAGAATCAACGTCATCATTGTCATACCCGAAACAGGGTTTGTTCCGACGGTCGCAATTGCCGTGGCAGCAACGGTGGTAAACAGAAATGCAAATACAAAAATGACCAACAAGCCTACGATTACCTGTGTAAGGTTCATTTGCAATCCGCCGATTAGAAAGAAAATAATCAACATCACGGCAATCGCCAAAAATCCGAATAGTATAATCTTCATTGAAATATCGCGTTCGGTACGAGGGATGTCGTTCGCTGCACTCTCCGCGTTCTTATCACCTTTTTTACCGGCTTTGAAGGCCATTCCGAATGAGGTCTTAATCACGCCTGCAGATTTTATGACACCCAGAATACCCGCCATCGCGATACCGCCGATGCCGATGTAACGGACATAGTCCCTGAAAATAACTTCAGGATCCAGGGCGCTCATGGCTACGCCGTCGGTAAATCCGTACTGCCCTAAGAGCGGTACAATAAACCACCACGAAAGAAAAGAACCCGCACAAATAATTGTCGCGTATTTCAGTCCGATCAAATAGCCTGTGCCTAAAAGAATCGGGCCGACGTTCATCTTGAACATGAATTTATGATTCATCGCCAATTGTTCGCCCCAAACAGCCCATCGTGAAGATATTGTTTCGTTGAAAACGCGCAAAGTATTCATCAAAAAGTCGAAAACGCCGCCTATAAGTCCACTGGTCAACAGAAGTTTTGCTTGATTGCCGCCTTTTGCTCCCGAAACAAGAATCTCGGTTGTTGCGGTTGCTTCGGGGAACGGATATTTACCGTGCATGTCGGAAACAAAGTATTTCCGGAACGGGATTAAAAGCAAAATTCCCAAAAATCCACCAATCAGCGACGCGAAGAAAATCTGGAAAAAATTCACCTGTATTTCGGCGCCTATTGCCGGATTTGTTTCTTTAATAATGTAGATGGCCGGTAGCGTAAAGATGGCGCCTGCAACAATCACTCCCGAACTTGCGCCGATAGATTGAATGATAACATTTTCGGAAAGCGCACTTTTGCGCTTGGCAAAAACGGAAATTCCTACGGCTAAGATGGCAATCGGAATCGCCGCTTCAAAAACTTGCCCATAGCGCAGGCCGGAATAGGCGGTTGCCGCCGAAAAGATAATCGCCATAACAATACCCCAAAAAACAGTCCATGTGTTTATTTCGGGGTGTTTTTTATCGGAAAGTAGAATCGGTTTGTATTTTTCACCGGGTTTCAATTCCTTGTAGGCATTGTCCGGCAAACCCGTAATTTTCTCTTCTTTTTGACTCATAATATAGTTGCTCTTTGTGAATAATTCTTACAAAACTAAATAGACCCGACAAAAGTAATATTTTTATTGAAATTAGAAATAGGCGACAAGGCCGATAGCGAGACTCGAATTTTAAAAAACAAGTCGTTGGCCTTATCAAATCAGACTTGAGGATCAGCGTGGTATTCTTTTTTTCCTCCGGATGAATACTCTGTCGCCTTTCTTTTTGACTACCGGATTATAAACGGGTGTTTCGCCCAATTCTTCGGGAACGGGTATTTTATAAATGTTTTTTTGCAAAAAGTCTTCAATTTGTTTGAATTTATACTGTTCCTTTTCCGAAACGAACGTAATGGCCATGCCGTCGTCACCGGCACGTGCCGTCCGGCCGATTCGATGCACATAATCTTCGGCGTCATGTGGCACATCGTAGTTAATAATGAGTGTTATATCGTCGATATCAATGCCTCTTGATACGATGTCGGTGGCAACCAATATTGCTGTTTTGCCGTTTCTGAACTCGTGCATGACGATGTCTCGCTGTTTTTGTTCCAGATCGGAATGCATCTCATCGACCGACAGGCCCATCTTCCGGAAAGTTTTGGTTATTTCTTTTACCTTGAGTTTCGACCCCGAAAAAATAATCACCTTGTTCGGTTCCTGTGTCGAAAACAAATGATTGATCAGCGCCGGTTTTTGCGTCTCGTAACAGACAAATGCGGTTTGCATGATGCTTTCGGGCGGACGGGAGACGGCTATGTTTATTTCTTTGGGGTGTACTAAAATTGATTGGGCCAGTTGTTTGATTTTTTTCGGCATTGTTGCGGAAAACATGATTGTCTGGCGATTTTTCGGCAAATAGGACGTTATCAGCATAATGTCTTCATAGAATCCCATATCGAGCATCCGGTCGGCTTCGTCCAGTATGAAGCATTCGACGTGTGAAAAATCAATTTTATATAAGTTGATATGCTGCAATAGCCTACCTGGTGTCGCAATGACAATATCGGCGCCGCTTTGGAGGCCTTTTTTTTGTACGTCCCATGCCTGAGAGTCGTTCCCGCCATAAACGGCAACCGAACCAATCGGCATAAAGTAGGAAAATCCTTCTATTTGCAGGTCGATTTGCTGGGCGAGTTCGCGGGTAGGCGCCATTATAACAGCTCTTATATGGTCTTGATTCTTGCTGTCGGCGTGAAGATTATTCAACAAAGGCAGGACAAATGCAGCGGTTTTTCCGGTTCCGGTTTGTGCACAGGCGATAATATCTTTTTTTTGCAGTATTAAAGGAATTGCTTCGGTTTGTACGGGCGTTGTTTCCGTAAAATTCATAGCATCAAGCCCATCCAAAATTTCCTTACAAAGTGGTAGTTCGTTAAATTGCATGTTGTTTATAAAAATTCAGGCGCAAATATAGCGATTTTTCGGCTGATTCTATCAGGATTTTTCAACGAAGTGATTAATGATGACAGTGAAGCGTAGTAGACCGATCGCTGATTAAACCCCTACAATAGTAACCGTTTTACCGTTTACGGTTTCTCTGCGCATATAGAGTTTGTCCTCCCAACCGACGGACGGACGGCGGTCGAAGACGACCATCCAGCCCTCGTTGCAGCAGTGGGCGTCCATGTAGCGGGTCATCTGTTCAAGACCCTTTTCCATGTATTTATCCCCGTAGCGGATTTTCAGTTCGATGGGGTATTTCCGACCGTTGTACGTCATCAGGAGGTCGAGGCGACCGTTTCCCGTTGCCATTTCGCGGACGATGTCGCCGCCGCCGTTGAT
>JAIRTG010000129.1 GCA_031255055.1 Prevotellaceae bacterium | reverse complement strand
GAAGACCGGAAGTATCCCATCGAACTGAAGATCAATTACGGGGAAAAGTACCTCGAGGAGGGTCTCGAACAGACAGCCCGTTACATGGACACCCACTGCTGCAATGAGGGCTGGATGGTCGTCTTCGATCGTCGTCCGACCGTCGGTTGGGAGGACAAACTCTATATGCGCCGAGAAACCGTAAACGGTAAAACGGTTACGGTGGTGGGGGTGTAGTGTTTAGTGATTAGTGATTAGTGATTAGCAAGTTCGCCATGTTTAACAATTAATCGTTAATCACTAATCACTAATCACTAATCACTAATCACTATAAACGCTGTCTTACGGGGCGTTGCGGGGCGGAGCCCCGCAGAGGGGGTAGCGGAAGACCGCCGTACGGCGGGCTGTAGCGAGGGGGAGACTTCCCCCCCCTCCGTCTCTTTCTCTCTCTCTTTCTCTTTCTTCAAGAAAAAACGTACGGCTGACCGAAGCGTGGGTGATACTTTTCTCCGCCTAATTGTTCGTGCTCTCTGTTTTCGGTTGCTCTGTCTTGGCGTCCCAATGGAGATATAGACCGAATAGCAGACCGTAGTAAAGGTATTTGAATAGATATTCGTGCAGAAAATGAAACCATTCGGGGTGATGTTTTATGGCTGCTGTCATCAAGGTGATGCGCAAAACATTGTAGCCGAAAAGAAGGAGGAGGCTAAGGGGGATGTACCATAGCTTTTTCGTGAATGAGCCGTTGTGGAATAGCATGATGCACAGAAAGATGTAGGCTTGCTTGAGGCCCGAACAGCCCCAAATGACACGGACGCCGGTGTGCGATCCGGTATAGCGAAGGATGTTGTCGTTGTATAATTCGACCGTCGAGCCGAAAAAGTGCAGTATCTGAACCGATATTGTGGCCGTCAGGTTGGAAAAATAGATGAACGGCGCCGATATGTCGATGCCGAAAAAGGTTACTGCTGTGTCGGTGTCGTCGCCCAATACGGTGAACTTCCACAGAAAATGAGATAGTAGCAGCATGATAATAAAATAGATGACGCCTTGATAGGGCTGTAGCTTGGGGGGGAGGTTGGTGGAATTCATGTGTGTGTCTTTGTTTTAAAATGTGTTGTTTACCCGCACGAATGGTGTGTCGGTCAGGGCGCCGAATCGGTTGTGGCGGTATTTCAGGTAGGCGGTCATGGCTATCATGGCGGCGTTGTCGGTGGTGAACGAAATGGGGGGGATGTAGGTCTGCCAATCGTGCTTTTCTCGGTGTTCGTGGAACGCGCGACGTAATGCCGAGTTGGCCGATACGCCGCCGGCTACTGCGATGTGTTTTATGGCGAAGTCGTCGGAGGCTTTCCGTAGTTTTGCCATCAGTATTTCTATGACCGTGTGCTGTAGGGATGCGCACAGATGGTGCAGGTTGTCGATGATAAAACGGTCGTTTTTTTTCATTTCGTCGCGTACCAGGTATAGAAAAGAGGTTTTGAGTCCGCTGAAACTGTAGTCGTAGCCGCTTGTCTGGGGCTTGCTGAAGGTGAATGTGGTGGGATTGCCGGCTTTTGCTAGCTTGTCGACGTGTGGCCCGCCGGGGTAGGGTAGTCCCATCACTTTGGCGCATTTGTCGAAGGCTTCGCCGGCCGCGTCGTCGATGGTCTGTCCGATGATTTGCATGTCGTCGTAGCGACGGACGAGGATGATCTGGGAGTTGCCGCCCGAAACGAGTAGGCAGAGAAACGGAAAGGGGGGATGCTTTTCGTCGGGATTGCCTTCGCTGATGAAATGCGCCAGAACATGGGCCTGTAGATGGTTGACGTCGATGAGCGGAACGGACAGCGATTGCGACAGGCCTTTGGCAAATGAGCTGCCGACTAAGAGCGAACCTAAGAGCCCGGGTCCGCGGGTGTAGCCGATGGCCGAGAGGTTGCTTTTGTCGATACCGGCGTTTTTCAGCGCCTGGTGTACGACCGGAATGATGTGTTGCTGATGCGCCCGTGATGCGAGTTCGGGAACTACTCCGCCGTAGAATGTGTGTACGGACTGACTCGCGATGACGTTCGACAGCATGATGCCGTTTTGTATGATTGCTGCCGATGTGTCGTCGCAAGATGACTCGATGCCGAGTATGTTTATATTGTCCATTTTGTTATCGGTTTGTGAATGGTTGTTTTCTTCAAAAAAAAAACGGCCGGATGCCATTTCGATGTGTCGACAGGCTGATTTGTCCGGCAATGTCGGTCTTGGTTTTGCAAAATATAAGTCAAAACTGTTTTGTTGCCCGTCGCTCCTGTCGACCCGAATGCGACGGACGACAATGCTTTTAAAATCACCCTGAAAAAAATGTAAAAAGATTTTTGTTATCTGAATTCTGCATGAAAAGAACAGATTTATTTAGCTACTTTTGCGAAATAAAAGACCAAAGGTATAAAAAAAACACTTAATATACTCGCATTCGTTTTCGGAGGCTTTGTGCTTTTCTTCGGAGTGTTGCTTGTTTTGTTGAATACCGACAACGTGCAACGGCGCATCGCTGGAAAAATAACCGAAAATCTGTCCGCTAAAATTCATTCCAAAATCAGTATCGGAAAAGTCAGCTATTCGCTCTTTAATGCGTTGACCGTCGAAGATCTTTATGTCGAAGATTTGAAGCAGGATACGCTTGTGTATGTGGGAGCGGCAAGGCTTCATTTCAAACTGCTCAGGTTTTTTCGCGGGGAATATGTGTTCTTGTCGGCCGAACTCGACCGGTTGTATGCCAATGTCGTCCAGGAGAATGACGGCACAAATCTCGATTTTATCATTGATGCCTTTAGAAATCCCAATGAAAAGGATAATGATACCGATATCGAACTCCAATTCGAAAAACTGAGCATCAGCAATTCTTCCTTCCGGTTTAATAATCGGGATAAACGCCCGGATACAAAAATAGAAACGTTTGACGCAACGAATATCTACTTGCAGGATATACAGATCGACCTGACGGTGGATGTGTTGACAAAGGATACGTTCAACATCGATATACGTAAGTTGACGGCCAAAGAGCAATCGGGATTGTTCCTGACTGATCTGAAAGCAAGCATTAACGGTAATGCGGGCGCAATCGCCCTGCCTTTTCTGGAGGTGTCGCTGCCGATGTCTAAGCTGCGGTTTGAAAATATGACCTTGCATTGCGACGATTTGCGGGATTGGCAGCGTTTCAGCGAAAAGGTGCAACTCTCGTTTGCGTTTAAAAACGGTTCGTATGTCAATCTGAGGGACTTGTCGGCCTTCGTGCCCGAATTTAAATGGATGAATAATCCGGTTACTATAGCCGGTAGCTTTGCGGGAACGGTGTCGAATATCCGCGCGAAAGATCTGAAACTGACTTACGGAAAATCGTTCGGGTTTGAAGCCGATATTGATATGAACGGTCTCCCCGATATCGAGGAGACGTTTGTGTTTGCACAAATAAAAGACCTGCATTTCGCTCAAACCGATATGGAAACATTTATCGCCGACTTTTTCAACAGGCATGTCGCAACGCCTCCGGAAATCAAACGGCTGGGACTGGTTTCGTATAAGGGAAATGTTACCGGATTTTTTAGCAATCTGGTCGTTTACGGCAATCTTGTGACGGACGTCGGACAAATATCGACCGATATCTTGCTACAGTTCGAAAACCGTCTGCAAGATCTGAAATATAGCGGTACGCTGCGTTCCCAAAGATTCCGCCTGGATAAACTGCTGGCCAACGATATGCTTGGTACCGCTTCGTTCTATTTCAATACAAAGGGCGAAAAACCGTTGAATCAAGCTATTCATGGCGATATCGAAGCGGTTATCAATAATATTGAGCTGCGAGGCTATAACTATAGCGATATTGTTTTCAACGGAAAATATGACGGAACGGGCTTCGACGGTCATATCAAAGTTGACGATGAAAACATCCGTGCCGAATTTCTCGGAATGATAGACCTCACCGAACGACTTCCGGTTTTTGACTTTGAACTGTCGGTCGAACATGCCGACATCAACGCCCTGAACCTGACGGAGAAGTATAAAGATTCAGACCTCTCGTTCAGAGCCGGTATGAATATGGTGGGTAATTCGCTCGACAATATCAACGGCTCCGTCAAGTTCGACAGTATCTCTTTCACCAATAATTCGTCGACCCTGACTGTGAACAATGTCGTTTTTACGTCTTCTATCGAGGACGATATAACGGAGGTTTATATCCGGTCGGACTATTTAAACGGTAGCGTAAAGGGTATCTACAAATATAGTAAACTGAAAGATGCGCTTATCAATATCGCGCAGTATTACATACCCGCTTTGGCCACAGGCGCCAAAGTCCGCCCTCAGAACTATGTCTACAACCAATTGGCCATCGATTTACAATTGAGTCGGATACACAACTTTGCAAAAGTGATTGAAATTCCGCTCGAAATCCCCGACGGAGCGTCCCTGAGCGGATTTCTGAACGAAGAAAACAGTATGGTGAACCTCACGCTGGTCGTACCCGAAATCAGTCTGGAGAAAAGAAAACTGTCTGCCGTCAATTTTGATTTGAGAAGCAATGAGAGGCAAATCGAACTGTCGGGACACTTCAACATGTCGCAGCAGGATACAAAAGAATACACGTCGTTCGACATCACCAATTCCATCGACGGCGACACGCTTTTCACGCAGGTGAACTGGAACAATACCGACTCAATAAAACATTCAGGGAAAATAGAAGGGATAACGTGTTTTAAATCCGATGCGGAGCATGTTTTTGCGAAAGTAAACATCCTGCCCGCCGACATTATCCTCAAAGGGTTACACTGGCACGTTGCGCCTTCGGCGATCGACATCAATCGCGACAATACCGTCACCGTACACGATTTCAGAATAGACGGCTCCAATCAATACCTGCACGCAACGGGAACGGCTTCAAAAGAAGAAACACATCGGCTCGACGTCGATCTGAGTAATGTCGATTTGGGCTTTGTCACCAACGCGGTCGACCTGACCGGCATCAAGCTCGACGGAAACGTGACAGGAAATGTATCGCTGTTCAGCGTCCTGAGCCAGCCCTTATATCAGGCCGATTTGTCGGTAGAGGAATTTCACATCAACAACCGGCTCATCGGCGACGCCCGACTACATTCTACATGGGAACAGGATTCAAAGCGCGTGCTGTTCGACGGCGTGTTCACAAACAACGGCGCAAAGGTTGCGTTTGCCAACGGATATTTCGATTCAAAAAACGAAACGCTTCAGGTACTGTTCGATGCGCACCGGCTCAATGTTGCCTTTATAGGCGAGTATTTCGGTGATGTCATCACCGACTTTCAAGGTTTGGCTACAGGAGAGCTGACATGGTTCGGGCCTTCGGACAAACTCCAGTTTGAGGGACGGATGTTGGTGGAAGAAGGAAAAGGAACGGTCGACCCGCTGAAAACAACCTACTATTTCAACGATTATGTGACCCTGTCGGCCAATGCTGTCTCCGTAAACAACTTCACCCTGACCGACGCCGAGAAAAACAGGGCGACCGTAACCGGTAAACTGGAACACAACGGTTCGTTTACGGATCTGAAATACAATTTCAACGGACAAACCCGCAACCTGATGGCGATGAACCTGCAACCTGCGGACAACGACTATTTCTGGGGAAAGGCCTACGCCGACGGTATGGTGCGAATTTACGGCGACGAAGAAGTTGTCAACATCTATGCAAACGCCGTCTCGAAGCCCCGCACCAAATGCTACATTCGGATGGGAGGCACGGCGCTGACCGCTTCCGACAACAGTTTCATCCGGTTTGTGCGGCACGGCGAAAACGACGACGCGGAAAAAAAAGCCGATGAAAAAAAGGAAATACCGGCCAACAGCGGTGCAAACGTAAAAATAAACCTTCAGATTGAAGTGACGCCCGACGCCGAACTGGAATTGATCATCGACCCGCAGGCAGGCGATATGATTGCGGGAAAAGGAAACGGAAACATCCGCATCGAACTCGATTCGTACAGCGATTTACGTCTTTTCGGAACGGCGACCATCGAAAGCGGCCATTATCTGTTCACATTTCAAAACGTACTGCGGAAAGAATTTAAAATAGCCGAAGGAAGTACCATTAACTTCGTCGGCGATCCCGGTAACACACAGGCGAACATACGCGGATTATACACCGTAAACACTTCACTGCGCGATTTGATGGACAATCCGGCTGTTTCGCGCACCAACGTCCCGGTGGTATGCGTATTGAACATCAACGAGCGGTTGACAAATCCCGCCATCAGTTTCGACATCGATCTGCCGTCGAGCGACGACGTTGTACGTCAACAAGTAAAAAGCGTGCTGAGTACCGAAGAAATGATGAACAGGCAGATTCTATACCTGCTACTCGTCGGGAAGTTCTATCGCCCCGAATATATGCGCGACAACGCAGTGGACGCAACCGCCAGCGACGCCATGTCGTTCGGATGGGCTACTTTGAGTGCGCAGATAAACAACTGGCTTTCGCAGGCGTTCAACAGCAGCGTACTGTCGCTCGGATTCGACTCCCGATTCTCCGACCAGTACAACAGCGATTATTTTCAAACCGAAATTCTCTACACGCCGAACGACCGCTTGATTGTAAACGGAAACATCGGCTATCGGAACGACAACCTGAGCGGAACAAATAACCGGTTTATCGGCGACGTCGATGTGGAATACCTGCTGACGGAATCGGGCAAGCTGCGGATGAAATTTTACAGCCACACCGTTGACCGGTACCAGTTGCGCGACGCCAAAACAACACAGGGACTCGGATTCCTGTACAAAGAAGATTTTTACAGCATAAAAGATTTATTCCGATATTACTGGCGCATACTGTCGAACATAGGAAACAAAGAGGAAAACGAAGAAATGATGGAAGAAGGAGAAGACACGCCGCCGGTAAGTCCGCACGAACACATTCACGAAGAATCATACAATGAAGCACATGAGTAAATTAAGCGTACTGTTTATAGCGCTCGCCCTGTTAGCGGCGAACGGGGCATCCGCCCAAAGCATCGAAGACGTCTACATCACAATGCCCGACAGGATCAATCCCTTGTTGACACAGACGCAGCGGGTCGAACTGTTGAAATATCACAAATTGGAACAGGGCGACAGTGTCATCAACCAATACGGAACCGGCACCGTCCTTTTGGAGCTGGACACCGTCAATCGGTACATAAACATTCGGAACACGGACGTTTCTCAGATTGAGATACAGCTATTCCCGTACAAAAAAGAATACGTCATCGGGTTGATACACACATTTTGCGGAAACATCTGTCATTCGACCATCCGTTTTTTCAACCGGCAGTGGGAAGAAATAACCGTTCATTTCCCCCACCCGCACGCCAAGGACTGGATTGATGCGGACAAATTCGACGACGAAGCGATCGACATGTACAACTTCGTCAACAATCTCGTCGATATTGATTTCATCGAGATGCACTTTCGGCCAGCAGAGAAGCAGATTATCGCCGAGAACAACACGCCCGATTTCCTAAGCAAAAAAGACAAAGAGTTTCTCCAACCCTTTTTGAAGCAACAACCTTTTATCTACCATTACGACGGCGTCAAATGGGTGTGTCTAAACAGGTAGCCCGAAAACAGGTTTTCCGATTCAACCGATGCTCACATTAGTGGCAATTTGAGTGATAATCATAAATAAGCAGAAATGAAAATGAAAAGGACAACAATAATGCTAATCCTATCTTTTAAAATTTTGACGGTACTTGCATTCGACATTGAAATTGATGATAAATACTACAATATAATTGGAGAGGATCGTGTTGAACTCACATTTAAAGATACGTTGTATAACAGCTATGAAAAAGATGTCATTATTCCAAGCTCAGTAAGTTATAATGGAAATGAGTATAAAGTTGTCAAAATAGGAGAATTTTCATTTGCTTTATCCAAAAATTTATACTCGGTTGAAATTCCGGAAAGTGTTACAGCTATAGGCAATTCGGCCTTTTTTAATTGTGAAAACCTTACAAGTATTATTCTTCCCGATAGTGTTGAAATAATTAGTAAATATGCTTTTGCGTTATGTAAAAACATTTCGGCAATTTCAATTCCTTCAAAAGTCAAAAATATAGACGAAGCAACTTTTTTAGCATGTGAAAATCTTGAATCGGTAGAACTTCCGGAAGAACTAAATAATATCGGATCAATTGCCTTTTTAAATTGTCATAAATTAAAATCAATCACATTGCCTCGAAAACTTGACAATCTTGGCGCATGTGCGATTTTTACCAACTGCAAAAATCTTGAATCTATAAAAGTGTTGTCGGAAAGACCACCGATAATAAATCCAATGTTGATAGAGGATATTAACTTAAAACGATGCAAGTTATTAGTACCTGTTGGAACTAAGAAATTTTATGAAGAGGTCGATACATGGAAAAACTTTGGCAGTATTGAAGAGTTTTAATACTGCCGCTAACAAGCAGAAACGGTCGTGCGAACTTGGAAGTTACTGCCCCGCAAGAACGTTAGTGGAAGCTGCCACTTCGCCAAGCCGCAGGACCGTTATCTGTCATTTGCGGACACAACAGTTCCGTTCGGAAAGTCATCAAAAAAACCGAAATAATAATAATAAGAGAAAATTATATCTTTGTATATTAAGAAAAAATGTATCAGGTAGATGGAAAAGTTTGATTACAAAGAGCACAAAATAATACAAGGAGACTCGTTAGAAGTACTTTCTAATGAAGTTTGCGACGACTCAATAGATTTAATTTTCGTTGATCCGCCTTATAATATTGGTAAAAATTTTAACGGACATAAAGACAAGTGGGCGACAGATGAAGATTACCTGAATTGGTGCTATCAATGGATTGATCTATGTATTAAAAAATTAAAATCAAACGGAAGTATGTATCTTATGACTTCTACTCAATTTATGCCTTTTTTTGACATTTTTATTCGCAAAAAAATGACTATACTTTCCCGTTTAGTTTGGTATTATGACAGTTCAGGCGTTCAGGCAAAAAAATATTATGGCTCTATGTATGAACCAATTTTATTCTGTGTGAAAAATCCCGAAAATTACACGTTTAATGCTGACGATATTTT
>JAIRTG010000117.1 GCA_031255055.1 Prevotellaceae bacterium | reverse complement strand
ATTATTCTTTTCGGGTTTGCGCTATCAACAGAAGTACGGAATATTCGCGTCGCCGTGCTGGCGCCGGAACCGGACAACATGGTGCGGCAAATTATTCAGCGACTCGAAGCCAACGAGTTCTTTACGATTTCCCAATATCTCGACCAGCCAAACGACATTGAAAAAGTCTTCCGTCGCGGTAAAATTGATCTTGTAGTCGCTTTCGGACAGGACTTTTCAGGAGAACTCTTCACTCCCGACGGCTCGCAGATACAAATCGTTGTAGACGCAAGCGACGCTAATATGGCGCAAAGCTACGCCACCTACACATCGTCGGTTATCGCGCAGTTTTTTCGGGAAACGACACCTCTAAACGCCGCAAACGGCGTCACCCCGAACGTCTTATTACTGTACAACCCGTTGCTGAAATCATCCTACAACTTCGTACCCGGCATTATGGGGCTGATTCTGATGCTCATCTGTGCCATGATGACTTCAATTGCCATCGTAAGAGAAAAAGAAACCGGCACGATGGAAGTCCTTTTAGTCTCGCCCGTAAAGCCGATTTACATCATTCTGGCGAAGATGTTGCCCTATTTCGCGCTCTCGTGCATCAACCTGATCACCATTCTGCTGCTCTCGGTTTTTCTCTTAAAAGTACCGGTAGTTGGGAGTCTCGTCGCGCTGGCCTTCGTATCACTGCTATACATTTTCATCGCCTTGGCGCTTGGACTGCTGGTCTCAACCATTGCCACACGGCAAATCATCGCGCTCATGTTTTCGGCCATGCTACTGTTAGTACCAACCATGCTACTCTCCGGAATGGCCTTTCCGATAGAAAACATGCCGGACATTTTACAGGCAATTTCGACAATCCTGCCGCAAAGATGGTACATCTCGGCCATCCGAAAATTAATGATAGCCGGTTTACCGGTAACATCTGCCCTGAAAGAAATCGGGATTCTTGTGCTGATGGGTACCATTTTGGTAACAGTCAGTTTGAAAAAATTTAAAACAAGACTTGAATAACAGATAACACACAACCGAAACATGACACTGAAGTATTTGCTCGAAAAAGAATTTAAACAGACATGGCGCAACAAAATCGTGATGGGGATGATCATCATATTTCCGTTAGTAGTAATATTGGTAATGCCGTGGGCGGCGACTTTAGACGTCAAAAACATTCAGGTTTCGGTCGTCGACAGCGACTACTCCTCACTCTCGCGCGAATTTACCGAACACATTCGGAACTCCACCTATTTCAGTCTTGCCTCCGCAACACGGAACTATAACGAAGGAATCAACGAAGTCGAACTCGGAAACGCCGATATGGTACTGGAAATACCCGCCGGATTTGAAACCAACCTCACAAATGCAGGCACAACATCCATACAAGTTTCCATCAACACCGTCAACAGCATAAAAGGTGTGATGGGGCAGTCCTACATCAACATGCTCGCCTCCGAATTTTCGCGGGAGAAAGCCCTGCTCATAGACGCGAACCGGAACTCCATTCGCCCGCAAGTAGACGTCATTATCAAAAATATGTACAACCCGACGCTGGACTACAAACACACAATGGTACCCGGTCTGATTATGATAACCCTGATCATCCTTTGCGGTTTTCTTCCGGCGCTGAACATCGTCATCGAAAAAGAGCAGGGCACAATCGAACAGTTAAACGTCACCCCCATCGGAAAAGTCACATTCATCCTTGCCAAGCTAATACCGTTTTGGATCATCGGCTTCATAACCGTCACATTCGGATTTCTTTTCGCATGGCTCATATACGGACTTGTTCCGCCCGGAGGCTATGCCATTCTGTACCTGTTCATCGGGTTGTTCATTTTCACCATGACAGGTTTCGGGCTACTGATTTCAAACAGCTCCTCCACCATGCAGCAATCGACCTTTGTCATGTTTTTCTTCGTAATCATATTCGTCATGCTTTGCGGACTGCTCACGCCGGTTGACAGTATGCCCGATTGGGCAAAATTCATTGCAGGGATCACACCTACCAAATACATGGTAAACGTACTCCGGTGTGTTTACCTCAAAGGAAGCGGTTTGTCCGATCTCATTTCCGACCTCATCGCCCTGACCATCATGATGATTTTCTACAATGTGTGGGCGGTATTAAGTTACCGGAAATCGAAATAACGGCTACGCCTTAACGATGAGTGATCAGTGATTAATGATCAGTCTGATTACGCTTAGAGTATCTTTGCGGTTAAACGCGGTTAAACAAGGCGAATTTGCACTCATCGCTCATCACTCTTCTATTGCGATGCCATAAGCCGCCACATCTTCGAGGAAGTAGTTGATGTCGCTTTGTGTAGGTGTGAATACGGAATTTGCAAGTTTCACGCTTTTTATTCCCGTTTTATGTGTGGGGTATAACGCATAATAGGCATCCCAGCTACCGGCTTCGGGGGGCGTACCTCCCACCGTTTCGGGACTTCTGTATGCCCAATATACACAATTTGTATTATTATCAACAGCGATTCCGGTTATATACAAATCGGGATCATCAACCGGCCCGTTGTCTATTTTGGCCACATGGCCATAGAAGTCACCGACATAAAAGCCGGATTCGGCTCCTGTTGCGGAAAAATAAATGCGCAGATTGATATAATCCACATCGAAAGCCCTGATAGCATAGTTCGAGAACAGCGCTCCCAGAGCAGGGACAGGGTCATTTCCTGTTGCGTTCGACGGAAGAATGTCCGACGTCTGAAATCTGAACAATCCTTTTCCGTTACCGCCTTTTGCCCAGCAACAAACATTGTTCATGATCAGGAAGCCGCCCGACCGCTGATTTTCGGCCAGACCGTTACCATAATATCCCAATCGATTCGTTTTCACAAAATAGTAGGGAGACTTTTCGGCCTGTTCATCAGCGCTACCCGCCCATACCAAATGCTTATTTCTTTCCGATTTGGCGATACGATACACAAATTCGCTATAGTCTGTCCAATAAACATGGCTATTGTTAACAAAGCCATTGTAAAAATTGAAATGCGAACTTCCTCCGTTATTATCTATAATCGTTTCCGTCGTTTTGTTCACCGAACTATACACATAAACAGCGCCGTCGCCCGAATGATCCGTCTGCCATCCGTTGTTATACGAGATATTGCTTCCGGCGTCAAAAACATACAAATCCGTACCATAGGTCGAAAGTTGCAACAAGTGTTTACCTTGTGCCGTAAACGGAATCACAGAAGGGTTTTCGTTTCCGTTTTCGATGATACGTTTGGCAAGTATCCTGCCGTCCTTTGTTGCGATATACATTGTTTTTGCCGGTACATCGTTCACTCTGAATGTCGTTGTAACGGTATAATTCAAATCGGCGCCGATTTGAACACGCAGTGTAACGGTTTCCTCCGTCTCTTTTTCCGAAAAATACACTTCGACAGACTCGGAAGACGACTTTCCGTCGATGATTGTTTCTCCGTGCGCATTTGGCGAGAACTGCCAGTCGTATACGATCGCTTCATTTTTCGGATTATAGATCAATGCACTGAGCGTAAATTGGTCATAATATCCGACCGCATCAACACTTTTTTGGATAACTGGGACAGTATCAAACACCGTTATTTGCCTTGTTCTAACAGCATGATTACTGGAATCAACCCTGAGTGTGACATCATAAACGCCGGGTTTTAGATACACATGCGTCGGATTTTTTGAGGTAGAGTGCGAATTATCGCCAAAATGCCAAAGCCAATGTTTACCCGTTTTCGTCAGGTTCTCAAATTTAACCGTTTCACCGGCTTTAGGACTTTCGGGAGAAAAGTTGAACTCGGGATCGATTTCGTTGTTACAGGCAGACATCAGGAAAACAAAGGACAGGACAAAAAGCGAGGTAGACAAATTAGTTCTCATATAACTTAAATAACATTTTCGGATTCATATCAGTTACCGTAAAATCACCTTGTTGGAAACGGCATGATTAAATTACTTATTAAAAAAGACCGTGCAAATATACGCAATTCTACGATTGCAAATGTTTAAGATAGCCGTCTAAATGTTAATTTACCATTATTCAGACAGCGCACATCAGCAAACAAACACGATTTTAGAGGTAGATTTCGCCGAAAAACTCAGGGCGATGGAAATCGGGCAGTTCGGTTTTCACCGGGTTCCACGACACATAATGCGGCATACTGGTATCATCTGCACATTTATAAAAATTACCGGTCAGTTTTTCCGGAAGGTTATTTGCGTCCATGTCCATCAACAAAAACGGTATTTTCACCGTCAAATCCCATTCAAACATCCCATTCAGTTCCTTGAAAACACGCCGTCCGATGCTCGAAAAGCGTTTTATCAGACTTAACTCTTGCCTTGTATAAGGCGTTACATCTTCATTTCTTGCCTTTCGTTTAGCCGCCGAACAGGTACCTATGCAGTTAAATTCAAAATTCATATAATGGCTGCTACCGGGCAATTTGCAAAAAAACTCCACGCAACTATCCCCGTGTACCGGCGACATATCTTCCGAATAAACAGCCCGCAACATACTTCCGTGCACATGATATTTGATATAGATTGCCGTTTCGGAACGTGCAACATAGAAAAACGTGATTGGTCTGTAATTGAACTTTTCAATCCAGTTCAATTGTTCAATTGAGTCCCTTGCGCCATCATTCTCCAGTATTTCCGAAGTTCTTTCCAGCGGCAACTCATCTAACAGTTTAATCGTGGGGAGCAACATTTTTTTCATGGGGGGGGGGGAGATAGCTGACTACGAACGGTCAAATTTCACATATTTCGGTTGAGACGGAACATAATGGCTATCGTCCCACAGCGAACTGGTAATCATCAGATCGGCGCTATATCTATTACAAGCAATCGGCACATTATGAATACGGCATTGCCTCAAAAGCATCTGAATATCGGCCTCATGAGGTTGTGCGCTCAAATCGTCGATCAAAAAGACCGCCAAATTCACCTGTTTACGAACAACCAGCGCCGCAATTTCGGCATCGCCACCCATCGGGCCTGAATTCATACAAGTTATTTTCGCCTCCGCGCCCTTTGCTTCAAAAGCCTCCTTAATCAGCTTTCCGGTCGTACCCGTACACACTAAATGGTGCCTCGAAAGCATCTTTGCATTATACACCGCCCACTCAACCATATCCGCCTTACGTTGGTCGTGAGCAACCAGTGCGATTGTTAACGTCTTATTCATTATTTTTATCTTTAATGATTCCGACACAAATATAGTGATTTATTTGTTTTCTATTCACAGCCCGTAAAAGTTCCGCGATTAATTCACATCGGTCGAACGGACACTCACGCTATTTTAGTTACTTTTGTACGCCTTTCTTCAACACTTTGTCTCAGAAACAGTTTGTTTTGAAATAAAACATAAATACATGAAAAATATCTTTATCCGACTGCTGCCGGCAATTATATCCATACTCATTACATCCGGTAGCCCCGTTCCGAACGCCGTAAAAGAACCGGTTTTCAAAAACGAAACAGTCAAAACAGGGATTGACGTCCTGCAGGAGCAGGATTTTGCCCTACTATCCGGCAAAAGAGTCGGTTTGATCACCAATCAAACCGGCGTCGACCGCCATTTAAAGTCAACGATCGACATCCTGCACGAAGCGCCGAACGTACAACTAACAGCGCTATTTGCCCCCGAACACGGCATACGGGGAGACGCCCATGCCGGAAGCAAGTTCGGCGACGCCAGAGACGCCAAGACAGGCCTTCCCATCCGTTCCCTCTACGGAAAGACCCGAAAAGCCACACCCCAAATGCTGGAAGACATCGACGTACTGGTCTACGACATTCAAGACATCGGTTGCCGTTCATTCACCTACATCAGCACGATGGGTTTGGCGATGCAATCGGCGGCAGAGCAGCACATCGAATTCATCATTCTCGACCGTCCCAATCCGCTGGGAGGCGAAAAGATAGAAGGAAACTACGTCGAAGACAGCCACATATCCTTCGTCGGTCAGTTCAAAATACCCTACATCTACGGTCAGACCTGCGGCGAATTAGCCCTGATGCTAAACAGTGAGCACATGTTAGGTCAGCCCTGCAAGCTCACGGTTGTACCGATGGAAGGCTGGCATCGCGAGATGAACTGGGAAGACACCGGCTTAGAATGGGTCATCACCTCCCCCCACATTCCGCACAAACATTCGCCCTACTTCTACCCTTCGACGGGGATTTTCGGCGAATTGGGACAGCTCTCAATCGGCGTCGGCTACACCTTACCCTTTCAACTGATGGGAGCGCCCTGGATAAACGCCGCAGACCTGGCCGATGCGATGAACGCCTTAGGCTTAGCCGGGATCATTTTCCGTCCGATACACTTCAAGCCCTTTTACGCAACGCTGCAAGGGCAACACTGTCAAGGCGTCGAAATACACTTCACCGACTACAAAAAAGCGAAACTAACCGAGATTCAATTTCATATTTTTCAGGAATTGCACCGATTATATCCCGAAAAGGCCACCTTTGAACAAGTCGACAAAAGTCGGTTCGACATGTTCGACAAAGTCTGCGGAAGCGACCGGATCCGTTCCATGTTCACCCGCCGTTACAGCTTCGACGACATAAAAGACTATTGGTACAAAGACATCGAAGATTACAGAAAAAAATCGGAGAAATACTATCTCTACAAATAAGATCCGTTATTTTGCCAAGTAACGCTGTGTTTACGACATAACGGTGTAAGTTTGCGACATCTTCCTTCCTGAAAGAGAAAGAGATTTAGGGGGAGACTCCCCCCCCCCTAAATCTCTTTCTCTTTCTTTAAGAATGACATTGGGTTTGCGGGAGCAAAACAAAGCCGACCTCCTTTCGGAAGCCGGCCAATCCAATAACTAACAAACCACCATTTTCGGTCTTTTTCTCCTTTGCTACTTCACTCTACTTTCGCTATTCATAACAAAAAGTAGTATGCCATCCTCACGGACAGCATACTACAAAATTTTAGTCAGCTAATTTAAATCCCGTACAACAATCAGGATTTATAACATTCAATGGAAAAATTCTCCTCGCCCAACGTAAACACAAATTCACATCGGCAGGCTTTTTTAGTGAAATTATTTTGTCGCCCCCTTCCGGTAGCAAAGAGAAAAGAACGACAACAATACAGAGACTTGAACCTGTTGTATATTTTTCTTCATCAGTATTTTTCATTCTTATTCTTGACGATCGTTTCCTTTTATTTAGCTTGCAGGCGCATCCGTACCCAACAGGGAGAGCGGAAAGAGAAGTGTAACTATGCAGTGCACGGTCCTCACGGATGGTGCACTGCTGTAACTTAATATAAACGACACGGATACTTTATTCTCCATTTCAATAATAAATAGCCAAATCACTATTTCATTTCTAACCGGAGCAGCACTCTGTTCCGCCAATCGTTATAAACATCATAAATTAAACAATGAGCACATTTTGTTTCTTTTTGTATTTTTTATAAATACGGTGTGAAAGTAGTTACATTTTTCGGGAGGGAAAAAATCGGCGCCGTGTGACGGCGTGAATTGTATATCGGTGGGCGGAAATAGAAAGCGGCTGTTAACAATTAATATGTAAACCGGTGATTTGCAAGCGGTAGATTTGCCTTCGGCGAAATGCTTCTTCCGACGGACGGCTTCCGGCTTCCGATTGCAGACAGAGGGGCGGAAAAAATGGAAGATGTCGAAACGTTCCGACATCTTCCATTTTCGCTGTTCTTTCGGCGCTGCCGCCTAAAGCAGCACAACTCTGAACAACATGTCATCAGGTCTGTTGTCCCGAAAGTCGGTATTCACCACGTAAAATCGAATAGAACCGTTGGCATAGTCGCTGGCTATGCGCTGTTCCCACAAAACACCGTCTGTTTCGTGAGTGATGGTGTATGGCAACTGCCTCTGAATTTTTGTGTTGCCCTCAACAACTTCGATATAGGCCAGGTATGCGCGGTTATTATAAACGAAGTCATTCAGGTCTTCATAATCGAATATGTATTCATAGAGCAAAAAGTTACCGTTTTTGTCGAAGACAGACACCCAGTCTGCCGAAAAAATCTTAAAGTCGGTAACTATCCAATTGGCGTTGCCGTCTTTCCCCGAAGGGCCTTGTGGCCCCTGAGGACCCATCGGACCTGTGCAAGAAGCGAAACCTATCAGCAAAGCGCTTAACGTAAATAATATCTTTTTCATAGTTATAAAATTTGTGTAGTTATATTATTACAAAAAGAATAGAAGATTTACAAAATCTGTGCCTTTCATCTCTTACCCCTCCTCACTCCCCCTCAGACGACTTGGATACGGCAGCCGTGTCGGAAACAGACCGCATATCGACCGGTTTAATTTTATTTTCTTACCTTTGCGCCGGCTTTTGGTATCAGTCTCCCGTTTCTGTGAGGTTGATAAAAGGGAATCCGGTGAAAATCCGGAACAGTACCCGCTGCTGTAAGCTCCACAAAAGGTATTGAACACAACTCTTGCCACTGTTCGTCGGGCGACGAATGGGAAGGCGTTCAACTACCGGAGTAAGTCAGAAGACCTGCCGGCCTGTTTTTTTATTACGCTGCTTTCGGGAATTAAAGGCAAAGACACGGTAAACGTTTGACTTTTCATTCTTTTCAACTGTTTTTCATCCGATTCACTGCGAAACGGCGGTTTGTCAATCAAGCATTAGTTTATTATTCTATAACAATTAAAAACACGAAAACAATGAAAACTATCAAAGGTTTCTTTTATTATCTACTTATCATCACAACTTTCACGCTCACCTCCTGTTCGCCCGACGAACCGGACAAGAAAGAAAAAACAATCGGTACGACAGTCACTTTCGACGACCTCCAATTGGCGACAGACAGTTTCTGGAACGGTTCCGACCTTTCGGGCGAACCAAAGGAAGAGGATAGCCCGTGGGGCGATGGTCAAATAACCGTCTATTATGGTCGTTTCACATCGGGCAACAGCGCTTTTTTGAACGAATACAACAAAACGTATGATTCATGGACCGGCTTTGCATATTCCAACAAAACCAACAGTACGATAGAGGCGCTTCAGCCCGACAACTATTCATCGCTGATGTATGACGTTGCCGCCGGAAGTGGCGCCGACGGGAGTAAAAACTTCGCGCTGGTGTTCGACAACGCCTCTTTCGATTGTCCCGCCGACGAAAACGGTTCTTTCCGCATCGAAAGCCTTATGCTGACCAACAACACGCTGAATGTGTATATCCTTAAAAACGGTTTCGGCGCTGCGAGACCCTTCGGCGACGGCGACTGGTTCAAAGTGATTATTACAGGCTACAACAATGGTGTTACAACGGGCGATGTTGCGTATTATTTGGCCGATTTCAGAAACGGAAAAACAGTTGTCTCACACGATTGGGTAAAAGTTGACGTCAGCTTGCTTGGACAGGTCGATAAAGTCGGCTTCACATTCGAATCGTCGGACACCGGCCAATGGGGAATGAATACGCCCGCATTTGTTTGCGTCGACAACATCGTCTTTACGCAGACCGTCAAAAACTAAAGGAAACCGTCACTCCGCCGCTTTTATCCGCATTTCGCAAAGCCTGCAATCAAAAGTGAGTCGGTATGATTTTCCGTTATTTTTCAGATAAAGCGGTTCGCCGAACCATCTATCGGGATGCTGTTCTTTGGGGCAGCATCCCGTTTCGTATTTGATGCAGTATTTGGTCAGCATCAGCGGAACGTCTTTCGGCGCTTTGACTTCAAATCCCGGGTCGATTTTTTCCACGCCGTGTTCGCGGTAGAATTGTTCGGCAAGCCGATTTGTTACATTGCCCGAATAGGTCAGCGCTGTTTGGGGAAACAGGCTCAACTGATCAATCGACATGCTTTTGGCCCGACAGTCGTTTTCGTTACGTTTTCTGTCGAACAGTTCAACGGCTTCTCTTCTCCATCCGGCCGATTTTGACGCGGGGAAAAAATAAGGTACGGAGCAGTCTATTTCGACAGACAAAGCCTCATAAACGGTATTTCCCAGTTTGGAAAGCTGTGTTCTTAGGGCCTCAAGCGCTTTTTCGGGATGTTCGGCAACCTGTTTTTCGGTTACTATTTCGTACCGAATCGAGATACCTTCTTCATCTTTTAGCGTGAGTAGAAAGCCGTTTTCGCCTTCGGCAAATGTGATAACAACCGGTATTTTCCGTTCCGATGTTTTTCCCTGCATCATTTTTTCAAAAGCGCTGTCGAAGTTCCGGTAGACAAGCATCCCGCGTTCAGCGACAGGCATTTGGAACGGATAAATCCGGCCGGCTTCCACCCTGTTCACCCTGCATCCGTTCGGAACGCCCTTTTTGTCAACAAAACACAGACCGTCGCCATTGTGTAGCTCAACACCGGTTGACAGTTCAAAAAAGCGATGTCCGACGTATGTGATTATCCCCAATTTCTCTCCCAGCGATTTCGGCGTATCCGCCTGAATCAACGGTCGCCGCCTTTCTCTGAGGAAATAGTCTGTTGTTCCGCGGTTAAAACTTTTTGCCGCATCGGGTTCAAAAAAGAAAACGGTTTTTCCCAGCGACGCCGCTCGAACGGATTTATCGGCGCTTAAAATCACATCCAATTTTTTCCGGTAGAAAGCCGTGATATTTTTGACATACGACATATCTTTCAGGCGACCCTCTATTTTGAACGAACCGATGCCCGCGTCTATCATTTCGTTCAGCGAATCCGAAAGATTGAGGTCTTTCAGCGACAGCAGATGTTTATTTCGTATCAGGATATTGCCGTCGGCATCGGTCAAGTCGTACGGCAGGCGGCAGAACTGGGCACATTCCCCGCGGTTGGCGCTTCTCCCGCACATCGCCTGACTGATGTAGCACAGTCCGCTGTAGCCGACACACAGTGCTCCGTGTACAAACGCCTCCAATTCGACCGTTGTCTGTGAGCGGATACTTTTTATCTCATTCAGCGACAGTTCGCGTGCCAAAACGACGCGGGAAATACCCGAATCGGCCAGAAATTTTATTTTATCAGCCGTCCGGTTATCGGCCTGCGTACTTGCATGGAGTACGATTGGCGGCAGATTCATCTTCAAAACGCCCATATCCTGAATAATCAGCGCATCGGTTCCGGCTTCATACAGTTGTCGAATCAGTTTTTCGGCGTCGGTCAACAGTTCGTCGGTCAACAGCGTATTCAGTGCGACATACACCTTTGCTCGAAATCGGTGTGCATACTTAGCCAACGTCTCTATATCACCGATTGAGTTTCCGGCGGCAGCACGCGCCCCAAAACGCGGAGCGCCGATATAGACAGCGTCGGCGCCGTGTTCGATAGCTGCCAAACCGCAGGCCAAATTTTTGGCAGGAGAAAGCAGTTCTATTTTTTGCATGGTGCAAAGGTATGAAAAATCATATTCCGTCATATTTCGGAACAGAGCGCCGCTATTTTTTTCAAACGGTATCTCGCCGGAAATTAACTCTTTATAATTGAGACAGACCATTCTAAGACCAGAGAAATTTTGCAATGAGAATAAAATGTTTACTTTTGTATACGTTTTTAAATCATGCAACCTTTTTAATAATAAATTTAAGATTGTGACTTATGAAAAAAATTATTTTCGGTTTATTCCTCTTATTTTCTTTTTCAGCAGCATCTCAAGCTCAGGTATTTTCCCAAGGCGACAAAGTGGTCAACGTCGGCATCGGCTTTGGCAGCTACCTTGGCGGCTCGGGCTATTCCATCATTATTCCGCCGCTTGCGGGTTCATTTGAATATGGAATTGTTGACGGATTGATCAACGGCAATGCCTCCATCGGCGTCGGCGGATATTTGGGATTCGCAAGCGAAAAAACATTCGATTGGCACTACAACTATTTTATCTTGGGAGCGAGAGGCGCTTTCCACTATCAGTTTGTCGATAAACTGGACACGTATGCCGGTTTGATATTAGGATATAACATAACATCGAGCAGCGGTTCGGGTATAGGAGTGAATAATAATTCGTTGAGCGGTTTCGCTTATTCCACATTTGTGGGAGCACGCTATTATTTCACCGAATCGATAGCCGCTTTTGCCGAGATCGGTTATGGTATTTCGATACTTCAATTGGGCGTCGCTATCAAGTTGTAAGAAATAATCGGTCGACCGTACCGAAAGGGATGAAGCTTTTTGAGTTTCATCCCTTTTTTCGTACGGTCTTTCATCCGGAAAGAGAAAGAGAAAGAGAAAGAAAATTTAGGGTGGGGGAAGTCTCCCCCTCGCTTCAGCCGCCGTTGGCGTCTTCCGCTACCCCCTCTGCGGGGCTCCGCCCCGCAACGCCCCGTAAGACATTGATTAAATAGTGATTAGTGTTTAGCGATTAGTGATTAGTGCGGATTCGCTATGATTAATCACTAAACACTAATCGCTAAACACTAATCGCTAAACACTAATCGCTAAACACTAATCGCTAAACACTAATCGCTAAACACTAATCGCTAA